>NZ_DEPK01000072.1:0-16222 GCF_002358725.1 Microbacterium sp. UBA3394 | reverse complement strand
CAGGATCGGCACGACCTTCGCCGCTTCGTGCAGCGCCTCGGCGACTTCGTCGACGATCCGCGGTGCAAGCCCCTTGGTGGGCTCGTCCACGAGGAGGAGGGCGTTGTCGTTGATGAGGGCGCGTGCGACCGAGACCATCTGCTGCTGTCCGCCCGAGAGCGTGCCGGCCGGCTGATCGCGGCGTTCGACGAGGTCGGGGAAGAGCTCGGCGACGAACTCGCGGCGCGGGTTCTTCTGCCGCTCCGCGAGCGCGAGGTTCTCGGCGACGGAGAGTTTGGCGAACACCTCGCGGTCCTCCGGCACGTAGCCCACTCCCCGCTGGACGATCTTGTGGGTGGGCATCGTGTCGATGCGCGTACCGGCCAGGGTGACGGTGCCGCGTCGCTGGATGAGGCCGAGGATGCCGCGCAGCGTGGAGGTCTTGCCGGCGCCATTGCGGCCCAGGACGGCGGTGATGCCGGTCGCGGGCACCTCGAAGGAGACGTCTTCGACGACCTGCTGCCCCGCGATGGAGCACCGCAGGTGTTCGACGGCGAGGATGGGTGCGGCGCTCATGCGGCATTCCCCAGGTACGCCTGCTGCACGACGGGGTCCGCCATGACCTTCTGCGGCGTGTCGTAGGCGATGATGCTGCCGAAATACATGACGGCCACCTTCTCGACGAGGCCGAGCAGCACCTCGAGGTGGTGTTCGACCATCAGCACCGTGCAGCCCTTGTCGGCCTGCATGGTGCGGATGTTGTCCACGAGCCCGGCGACGTCGCCCGAGGCGACGCCGGCCATCGGTTCGTCCAGCAGCACGATGTCGGCCTGGGTGGCGAGGATCACCGCGATTTCGAGCTTGCGCTTGTCGCCGTGGGAGATGTCCCCGGCCAAGGCGCGCGCCTTGTGGTCGAGGCCGACGGTGCGCAGCTTCTCGTGAGCGATCTCGACGGCGTGGTCGGCTCGGCGCGGGAAGTGCAGGAGCGAGCCCGACCCGCCTCGCGCTGCTTGAGCCGCCAGCCGGACGTTCTCGAGCACGCTCAGCTGCGGGAAAAGACTCGATGTCTGGAAGGTGCGGCCCAGCCCCGCCCGGGCCCGCGCCGGCACAGAAATCGAGGTGATGTCGTTCCCGTGCATGAGCACGCGGCCTGCGGTGGGCTTGACGAGTCCGGAGATCACGTTGAAGAGCGTGGTCTTGCCGGCGCCGTTGGGGCCGATGACCCCCACGAACGATCCGGCGGCGACATCGAGCGCGACGTCTTTGAGGATCGTCGCTCCCCCGATCTGCAGACCGAGCTTCTCGACGCGGATGGCGGACTCCGCGGGCGGGACGGGTGCGTTCATCGCTGCTGCTGCCTCGCCTTACTCTGCTTCGGCGGGTGCGACGGCGTCGGCGTCGACCGTGTCGATGAGCTCGGGCACGAAGGCGTCGCCGTCGGCGACCAGGCGCACCTGGTACATCTCCTGGAGGAGGGCGTGGTCGCTTTCGCGCACCGTCATGGTGCCCTTGGGACCGTCGAAGGTGAAGCCTTCCAGAGCGTCGATCATGCCGTCGACCTCGCCGCCGCCCTCGGCGATGGCCTGGACGATCATGACGGCCGCGTTGAAGCCGTCGGGGCTGAACAGGTCGGGCGTGCCGCCCTCTGCCTCGATGTACTCCACCATCGCCGCGTTGACGTCGTTGTCGGGTCCACCGGGGAAGTAGTGGTTGAGGAAGTTGATCTGCTCGGATGCCTCGCCGTACGCGCCGAAGGTGGCCGCATCGCCGAGGCCGGTCACGACCGGGATCTCCTCGAGGACGCCCTGCTGGCTCATCGCCTGCCACATCGCCCCGCTGGTGGCACCCGCCCACGCGACGAAGACGAGGTCGGGGTCGCCGGCGAGCACCTGCTGCGCGAAGGGCGTGAATTCGGTGATGTCCTCGGCCACGAGCACGGAGTCGACCTCGGCCCCCTGGGCGCCGAGGATGGCGGCGACCGCCGCCTCGTTGCCCTGCCCGAACGCGGTGTCCTGGGCGAAGACGGTGACCTTCATGCCGTCGAGGTCGTCGAGGAAGGTTCCCGCGGTCGCGACGTCTTGCGCGCTCTGTCGGCCCGAGCGGAACGTGTAGTCGTTGATGCCGGTGACCGCATCGGCAGCGGCGGGCCCGGAGATGTAGAGCACCTGGTTCTGCTCGGCCTGCTCTGCCACGGCAAGAGCGACACCGGAGGAGACGGTGCCGGCGAGGATGTTCACGCCCGACCCGATGAGCTCCTTCACCGCGGTGACGGCCTTGTCGGGGTCGCCGCCGTCGTCGCGGTACTCCACGTTGATGGCCGTGCCGTCGACTTCCATCGTGCCGTCGGTGGCCCAGTCGAGGCCGGCCTTGAAACCGTCGAGGTACTGTTCGCCGTAGCCGGCGAGAGCCCCGGTTTCGCTGGTGACGATGCCGACGGTGACCTCGCTCGCCGCGCCGTCGTCACCCGAGGCGTCGCCGCCATCGGTTCCGGCCTGCGGTGCGCAGGCCCCCAGGACGAGGGCGCCCGCGGCGACCGCGGACCCCAGGAGGAACTTCTTCGTACTCCGCATGTGCGTGCCTTTCGCCATTGAGAAGGGTTCATGACCTGAAAGGTCATTCAGGTACTGGGAACACCTAAACATGAGACCCCATTCAGGTCAAGCGCCGCGCATCCCTCGACACCGGTCCTACGCCTCGAGAAACGCCGATTGCCGCGAAACATCACGCGTTGCGGTGTTTATCGCGCATTGCGGTGTTTCTCGTCGAGCCGTCGCCGCGTAGACCGGCCGACGGAAGGACGAAGCCCCGGGATGCGGTGGCATCGTCCGGGGCTTCGAGGAGGTGGTGCGCCCCCAGGGACTTGAACCCTGAACCCACTGATTAAGAGTCAGTTGCTCTGCCGATTGAGCTAGAGGCGCGGAATCGATTCGCCGAACGTTCCTGGGCGAACCGAGGGTCAACGTTACCATCACGATCCTCACATCTGAAATCGAGGAGGGCATCGGCCGCTTATCCTTGAGATCGTGCCTTCCCCCGACATGTCGTCATCGCCCGTGCGCGCCGAGCCCGCCGACCTGGAGCTCGCGCTGCGCATCGCGGACGCGGCCGACGCGGTCACCATGGCACGATTCGACGCGGCCGATCTCGACGTGCAGCTGAAGCCGGATCACTCGCATGTGACCGAAGCCGACCTGGCGACCGAGCGTGCGATCCGCGGGATCCTCGCCGCCGAGCGCCCCGAGGACGGCGTCTACGGCGAAGAGTTCGGCGTCACCGGCGACAGCACGCGCCAGTGGATCATCGACCCGATCGACGGCACCGCGAACTACCTCAAGGGCATCCCGATGTGGGCGACCCTCATCGCCCTTGCGGTCGACGGCGTACCCACCGTGGGCGTCGTCGCCCAGCCCGCGCTCGGGCGGCGCTGGTGGGGCGCGACCGGGCACGGCGCGTGGACGAACTCCCCCGCCGGCGACCGCCGCATCCGGGTGTCGGATGTCTCGGACGTGTCGGAAGCAAGCGTCAGCTTCCAGTCGATCGGTCAATGGCGTGACTATGGTCGTCTCGATGCGCTCGAGCGGGTGACGAGCGCCGCCTGGCGAGACCGCGGCTACGGCGATGCATGGCCCTACATGCTTCTCGCGGAGGGACGGCTGGAATTCGTGGCCGAGTTCGACGTGAAGCGCTACGACATCGCCGCCCTCATCCCGATCGTGCGCGAGGCCGGGGGCGAGTTCACCGACATCGACGGCGGCGACGGACTCGACGCCCTGTCGTCGCTGGCCACCAACGGCCGCCTGCACCGCCCGTTCCTCGACCTCATCCACGACCGCCTTCCGGAGACCCCCTGATGCCTCTGCCCCGCGCCCGCGCCGGCCTGCTCGTCGCTGTGACCGTCGCATCGCTGACGCTCGCGGCCTGCAGCACGACCCCCGAGACGGTCGTCACCGAAGACGCGCTTCCGTCGCCGCCCGCGACGTCGCCTGAGCCGACGGCGACCGTCGAACCGTCGGAGGACTCGGCCGAGCCCGTCTCGGCGGAGACGCCGACGTGCGAGGGGATCATCCCCGCGTCGCTGATCGCGGAATTCGAAGCGGAGGGATGGTCGGTCGAGGAGGACGTCTTCCGCGTAGCCGGCATCGAACTCGCCGACGGTGTGCAATGCCTGTGGGGAGACTTCACCATCGCGAGCGACCATGTGCAGCTGTTCGGATGGGCTCCCATCACCAGCGAGCAGTCGGGCACCGCTCAGGGGGAACTCGTCGCCTCAGGGTGGCGCAGCGAGCAGGACGCCCGTGGCGTGATCGTCACAGAGAGCGCGGACACCACCGTCACGACGGACGACGAGGGGTACGGTCTGACCTACCTCTTCGGAGACGGCTGGGTGAAATACGCCGACACCAAGCAAAGCATCGCGCTCGTGGAGTGGCCGCGGGACTGATGAGAATGTGAAGAACCCTCCGATCCGTACATGTCGGACAGGAGGGTTCTTCGCACAGGAGCGAGAAGTCGCTCAGGTGGCGGCCCCGTGGTTGATGACGTGCAGCCAACGACCGAAAGACGTGTCTTCGCTCTCCACCGTGACCTCGGCCACGTGGGTGCTTTCATCTGTCGTCATAGAGACCCCCTTTGTTATGCGGTTCCCTTACTGTGCACCATGCCGCCTTCGCAAAACATGCCCTTGACAGAAGTTGTAACAGTTTGAGAGCGGTTTCTTATGCCCATCGTCAGAATCGCCGTTCTTAACGCTGCCGTCGCGGGGACGACGCGGGATCCGATCGCATGAGGGATCGCCGTTCGCCCCGTCCGGTTACCCCTCCGGCACCGTGCACGTGACCTGCTCCGCCGTCGTTCCCGCGACCGTCGACGGCAGTGCCACAGCCGTCTCGGTCGGGCCGGGAGCGGACCCGCCGGTCGCTGACGTCGACGGGTCGGCCGTGGGTTCGGGCGAGATGGTGCCATCGGCATCCTCTCCCTGCACGACGACGCCGTCACCCTGGGATGCCTCGCCGGTGAGCTCGATCGGCTCGTTCGCCCGGATGGCCGCGAAGACGGCCTCGGCCGTCTCGGTGAGGGGCAGCACGAGGTTGTTTTCGGGGTTCCCGCTCGGCGCGTAGCTCGTGGGGTACTGCACGAAGACGATGTCGTCCATCGGCACGTCTTTCAGCGCCATCGCGATCTGCACCATCCGCGTCGGGTCTGCGAGGCCCTCATCCAGCACGAGTTGCCCGCTGTTGACCTGTTGCATCGCGGTGGTCGCGAGGCTGAACAGGGTCGTGGGATCGCGCAGGGTGTCGTCGTCCTGCAGCTTGCGCATGAGCGATGACATGAACTGCTGCTGATTCGAGATGCGGGCGAGGTCGGACCCGTCGCCGATTCCGTGACGGATGCGCAGGAACTGCAGCGCCTGCTCACCCTGCAGCGTGTGCGTTCCGGCGGTGAGCTGCAGGCCGGTGTGACGGTCGCTGATGTCGCCGGCGACGCAGACCTCGACCCCGCCGAGGGCGTCGGACATGTGGATGACGCCGGTCCACCGGATCGCGCCGGCGAAGTCGATGTTCATGCCGGCGAGATTCGACACGGTGAGCGCGGTGCAGGCCAGCCCGCCGTAGCCGTAGGAGGCGTTGATCGGCATCTGCGTCATCGCGGAGTATCGCCCGCCGTCTTCGGCGGGACACGACGGGATCTCGACGAGCATGTCGCGCGGGAATGACACGACCGTGACGCGTCGCTGTTCGTCGCTGATATTGACGAGCATCGTGACGTCGTTGCGTTCGAGCCCGTCGTCGTCGATCCCGCATCGCGGGAACAGCCGAAGGTCCTGGCCCTCGCAGGAGTCGGTGCCGACGAGCAGAAGGTTCACACCCCCTTCGATCTCGCCGATCGTCGGGGGAAGCGGGGCGTCGCGTTCCAGGGTGACGGCGGTTCGCTGCAGCGTGGCCGTGGAGTCCCACAGCGCGAAGGCCGCGACCGACAAGCCGGAGACGGCGACGATCGCCACGAGCACTCCGACGATGGTGAGGATGCTCCGGGAGGGCCGCGGCGAGGACAGCTCCCCATGGCGTGCCACCGTGTTGCGCCGTCGTGCGGCCATGCGTCTCCTCCAGCGTCGACGCCCGCTCCGTCGGTCGTCGACGTCGTTCCCCTCACGCTAGACGCTGGTGACCGCCCGATCCAGCTTCCGCTCCGCACTCGCCCGACGCCCGCTCGCACGGGGGCGACCTGTGGTCAAGTCCCCACATGCTCGGCCGCGCCCGGCCAGGATGGACGCATGCGAGACGATCACGAGCGGCGCGCCGACGAACGCCGGCGAGACGGCGACAACGAGGGTCCCGTCGAGGAGGAGCTCGAGCTGGAGTTCGAAGACGTCGTCGGCGAGGGCGCGGAGCGACTCCACCGCACCTTTCGCGCAACGACCGTCACCGGGTTCCTCGGCGGCATCGAAGTCGGCGTGGGCGTGCTGGCCTACATCGGCGTCCTCTACGCAACGGACGACCAGCTGCTCGCGGGTCTCGCGTTCAGCATCGGCCTCCTCGCCCTGCTCATGGCGCACAGCGAGCTGTTCACCGAGAACTTCCTCATGCCGATCGCAGCCCTCATCGCCCGCGAAGGAACGATCGGCCAGTTGCTGCGACTGTGGAGCGGCACCCTGCTCGCGAACCTCGCCGGCGGCTGGCTCGTCATGGCGATCATCGTGCTCGCCTTCCCCGAGTGGCACACGGTGCTGGATGAGACGGCGCACCACTTCCTGGATGCTCCCCTCGACTGGCGCTTCGTGATGCTGTCCGTGCTCGGCGGTGCGGTCATCACACTGATGACCCGCATGCAGGAGGGGACGGACTCGGAACCGGCCAAGATCGTCGCAGCGGTCGCCGGCGGCTTCATCCTGGCCGGCTTCCAGCTGTTCCACTCGATCCTGGACTCGCTGTTCGCCTTCGGTGCGATCCTGAGCGGCGCCGAGATCACCTACCTCGACTGGCTGCTGTGGTTCCTGCCGGTGCTGGTGCTGAACCTTCTGGGCGGGCTGCTGCTGGTGACCGTGCTGCGCATCGTGCGGGAGGGCGAGCTCTTCACGCTCCGCCGGCAGAACCGAGACTGATCCCTCGCATGCGGCGCCTCTGTGCCTCTACGGCTCGACGTCGACGTACCAGGGGCACTCTTCCGGACCCTCCGCGTTCGGTTCGATCTGCCGCAGATACTCCAGGCATCCCCCCAGCACCGGCACCTGCACGGTGACGGCCTCAGCGACGTCGGTTTCGAACGTCACGGGGATGGTTCCGCCGGGATCAGCGTCCAGCGGGTCGATGAGAGGCGGGTCGTCCAGGCTGTCGCGCGCGCCGTAGCTGACGGTGCTGTCGGCCGCCACATCGATGCGAAGGGTGTCCTGCACGGGATCGCCGACGGAAACGGTCATCGAGCGCTCCTGGTCGCTGTTGTTCACGACGGCGGCGACGAGGTTCCCCCGCGTGCCGTCGTCGTTGGCGACGACGAGAACGTTGCGTACGGCCACGTCTCCCAGACCCTCGACGTTGACTCCGTCGCCCGCAGAGGAGCGGTACTCGTTCTCGTCGACGAAAAAGCTGCACGCGCTGGTGCCTGCGACCACAGCCGCCAGGAGCATGATCACGCCTGTCAGGCGTGTCCTCGCACGGTCGCGCGCACGGGTTCCGGTGGTCTTCTCTCGTTCACGCATGAGGCCATCGTCACCAGCTGCACGGCGACGGTGAAGGGGGTTGCATCAGCGACGGCCGTCGTTCTCGTTCCCGGATCCGGCCCAACGCGGCTCGGGCCGGGTTAGCCTGCCGCTGTGACCGCCGCGCCCCGCTCCCGAATCGGGATCTTCACGCGCGCGCTGCTCGCCGGCGGCATCGGCGTCACCGTGGTCGCTCTCACCGCGACCGTGACGGCGAGCATGAGCGACGATGTCGACGGGATGCGCGGGGCCGGCGTCTTCATCGTGTCGGGCCTCACCTTCACCGCGGCCGGGCTCGTGATCTACGCGGTCGCCACCCACGGGGCGGTGTTCATCCGCGCCGTGGTCGAGGCGGGGACCATCCGCCGATCGCGCACGCCACCGAATGACGAAGACACCGCGCCGGCTGGCGATGACCCGGCGTCGGACGACCCGCCCCGACTGACCCCCTGACTCCGCGCTCAGCGCGTCGATCGTGCGAGGGGTCCGCCGTCGAGGTTCTCGTGAAGTTCGACCAGCGACTCGTACACGCGGAACGCTCCAGCCTCCCGGAGTTCCGCTTCGGAGAAACCGCCCGTGCGCACGGCGATCGTGGGTACGTCGAGCTTGCCGGCGGCGACCGCATCCCACACCGAATCGCCGATCATCACGCCGGACGCGCCGTCGACCTTCTGCAGCGCGACGCCGACGAGGTCCGGCTCGGGCTTGGTCGCGTCGACGTCGTCGGATGTCGTCCACGCATCGGCGACCTCTCGTCCGCCGAGCAGGTCGAGGAAGTGCTCCACGTGCGCCTTCTGGCCTGAGCTGGCGAGCACGAGACGGAAGCCACGGGACGCGACCTCGTCGATCAGGGCACGAGCCCCCTCGAAGGGCTGGATCTCATCCAGCATCGGCTCGAACTCCTCGGTCCACGCCGCGCGAAGCTCGTCGCCGTGCGCCTTCTCGACGTCTTCACCGGCGATGGCGGTGACGAGGTTGTCGCCACCCATGCCGATCGCGCGATGGATGCGCCACACGGCGGGGGTGATCTCGTACCGCCGGAACGCGCGGTACCACGCGAGTGCGTGCTGGTAGTTGGTGTCGACGAGGGTTCCGTCGACGTCGAAGATCGCGGTGTCGGCCATGGGCTCCTCCGGGGATGCGGGTGCGTCGAACCTCGCCAGCCTCTCAGTCGGAGGCGAATTGGCCGGAGGGGTTGCGCTGGGCGCGATGTCGCGACATCAGGGGATCACGACGATCTTCCCGGGCGCGTGCGACGACTCCACCGCCGTGAACGCGGCGACGATGTCGCCGAGCGGGAACGTCTGCGCGACCGGAAACGCGAGCTCACCCGACGCGATGCGGTCGAGCAGCATGGCGAAGTTCTCCGGCGTGCGGGCCGCGCGCTCGACGTTCGGCACCCCCAGCTCATCGAGGGCCGCGTATGCCGCGATCGCGGTCATCCGTTCGGTGGGCACGCCGCGGCTGATGCCGATGTCGAGCGCGTCGCGCCCGTGGCAGTCGATCACGGCCGTGATCGTGCCGTGCGCGGCGACGCGGTCTCCGGCGCCGTCGCCGTACTCGACGGGCTCCGCACCGAGGGAACGGATGAGCTCGGCGTTGGCGCGGGACCCCGTTCCGATCACCCGAGCGCCGGTCGCCACGGCGAGCTGACACACCACCATGCCCACCGCACCCGAGGCGCCCCCGACGAGCAGCGTGTCGTCCGGCCCGACCGGAACCGTCGTCACGCACGACACTGCGGTGAGGCCCGCGACCCACAGCGAGCCGGCGACCTCCACCGGCACGTTCTCCGGTCGTCGAACGAGCGCGGATGACTTCGCCAGCGTCCGCTCCGCGATGCTCCCGGGGCCGCTGCCCGCCACCTCGTCTCCCACCTCGATCGGTGTGCCGTCGGCGTAGGCCGCTCCCTCGCCGACCGCTTCGACCGTGCCGGCGAGGTCCGAGCCGATGCGCCGCGGGAAGGCCGTCTTGAGCGGGATGAAGCCGCTGCGCACCTTGGCGTCGTAGGGGTTCACGCCGGCGGCGCGAATGCGCACCGCAACCTGGCCCGGGCCGGGCGCGGCATCCACCACCTCACTGACGTGGAGCGCCTCGGGTGCTCCGACCTCGTCGTACATCACGGCACGGCTCATGGCGACCTCCTCCTTGCGGTGGTTCCGCCAGCCTACGGTCGCCCGTGCCGCTCCTTCTCGTTGCGCGAGATCCGGCTGTTGACGACCATGATGACGATCGCTGCGGGCAGCAGGAACGCGACGATCAGCAGGCCGGCCAGCCATCCGAGACCTGGCCCTTCCCACGTCGCCGAACGGGTGATCGCCCACATGACGACGCCCAGCAGCACGAGCACGATGCCGATGCCACGCAGCACCGCCATCCACGGCTTCTCACCCTCGGGCTGCTTCGACCACGGGATCATCGTGCCGGGGTTCGATCGCGCGTACGCGATCACTCCCCCGGCGTAGCAGGCCGCTCCGATGACGGCGACGACGATCCAGAGCGTTTCCATCCCGCCAGCATCCCGTCGCGGGGTCTCCCGCGCAACCACGGGCGCAGAACCCCTCACCCTGCCGCGGCGGCGAACTCCCTCATGCGGGCTACGAAGCGCTCGGGTTCGGCGAGGTGCGGGTAGTGCGTGGTCTGCCACACCTCGTAGGAGGTGCTCGGGATGCGCTCACGCAGCCACGCGACATAGTCCGGCCCGGGGTCGAGCCCGGCAATGACGAGATAGGGAACGTTCGGCGGCACCGCGACGGTTTCGTCGACGGTGACGGCCAGTTCCTCGGGAGTCTGTGTGAGCATCGGAGCCCACACGCCGAGCACGACCTCCCGCCGCGGGGTGCGGAGCCGGGCGAGCCGCTTGTTCTCCGCCTTCGGGAGGGGTCCCTTCATCGAGCGGAAGAGTCCGCTCACGAGGAGCGGGAACAGCGGGCTCTTCAGCAGCGGTTCCATCTTCTTCACACGCTCCTGCATGTCGCCGAGAGCGAGCGGCTGGTCGATGTTGACGACGCCGCGAGTGGGATACGTGGAACCGTACGCGGTGGCGATGATGCCGCCCATCGAGTGTCCGACCACGATGGGCACCGCGCCCGGGCGCACGGCCTCGACGGTCGCGTGAACGTCAGCCGCGAGGGTGAGTGGATCGAACGGCGCCTGGAGGGCTGATCGGCCGTGACCGCGCACATCGACGCGGAGCACCTCGAAGTCGGCGGTGAGATCGATGGGGTCCCACACGGCGCGGTTCTCGGTGATGCCGTGGATGAGCACGAGCAACGGGCCGGAACCGGCGATGTCGTGAGCGAGGACGAGTGGAGCGGCGGTGTCGGGTGCGCCTGTCATGAACCAAACGTAGAGGCGTCGGTGTCAACGCGTCACGCGACGCTCTCGACCCTGCAAGAATCGCGGGATGAGTCTGATGGTGAATGTCGTCAACGTGTTCGTCGATGACGACGGCGAGCACGGCAATCCTCTGGGAATCGTGTGGGCGTCGCCGCAGACGAAGAAGCGCGAGCAGGACATCGCCACCGACCTCGGTTTCAGCGAGACGATCTTCATCGACGCCGTCGACGACGGCACGGTCACGGCGCGGATCTTCACCCCGTCACGGCAGTTGCGCTTCGCCGGGCACCCCGTCGTCGGACTCGCGGCGTGGCTGCGGAGCACGGATGAAGACGTCAAGGAGATCGATGTTCCCGCCGGCAGCGCCCGGGTGCGTTTCGACGGCGATCGGGTGTTCGTCAACGCTCTGCCCCAGTGGTGCCCCGAGTTCACCTTCACCCAGCTCGATGAGGCGTCCGAAGTGACCGCCGTCGACCCCGACGCCTATTCCTTCGGTGCCAACTACGTCTGGGCCTGGATCGATCGGGAGGTCGGCACCGTGCGTTCCCGCATGTTCGCACCCGACCTCGGCATCCGCGAAGACGAGGCGACCGGCGCGGCCGCCGTCCGTCTGACGGCGGAACTCGGTCGAGACCTCGACATCACCCAGGGTCTCGGATCGCGGGTCTACACCCACGCGCGCTACCTGGGTCAGCAGGTCGAAGTCGGCGGACGCGTGTCGGACGCGCGCCTCATGGAGCTCACGTAGTCGCCTGAAGGCGAGGCGACGACAAGACGCGTCGCCCCGCGCCAGCCGGGACTCAGGCGTCGCCGCTGACGTCGATCAGCACCTTGCCGACCGCGCCCTGCTCGACGGCGTCGTGAGCGACTGCCGTCTCTTCCAGCGAGAACCACGTCAACGGCAGTCCCGCATCTTCGCCGACAGGTAGCGCCCCGTCGTGCAGTGCGGCGGTGATGTCCTCGGCGGCGGCGCGCAGCGCATCGTCACCGACGGTGTAGAGCAGAAGCCCCTGGATGCGCACGTTCTTCGCAAAGGTCGGTCGCACCGGCAGGGTGGCCTGCTCGCCACCGTTGTCGGCGTAGTAGGCGATCGAGCCGTGATTCGCGATGACCTGACCGTCGAGCTCCGCGTTCTCGGCGATCGACACCTCCACGATGTGATCGATGCCGGCGGGGGCGAGCGCGCTGATCTGGTCGGCCGCGTCGGCGTCGCGGTAGTTCACGGTGTGGTGGGCGCCGGCTGCACGGGCGAGCGCGGCCTTCTCGTCGCTCGAGACGGTGGCGATGACCTCGGCTCCCGCCCACACGGCGAGCTGGATGGCGGCGTGTCCGACGGCCCCTGCTCCCCCGGCGACCAGCACGACGCGCCCGTCGAGCGATCCCGGCGACAGGCGCGCCGGGCCGTTTTCGTGCACGGTGAGCGCGCGGTGGGCCGTCATCGCGGGAACGCCGAGACTCGCGGCGACGTCGAAGCCGATCCCATCGGGAAGCTTCACTGCGCGAGAGGCCGGCACGACCGTGTGCTCCTGCGCGGTTCCGGTCGGGCGCTCGTGCTGGGCGAGGTAGAGCCACACCCGGTCGCCGACGGCGAGTTCGGTGACGCCGTCGCCGACCGCGTCGATCACGCCCGCCCCGTCTTGATTGGGCACGACCTCGTCGAATCCGAGAGGGGCCGCGCTGCCGGCGCGGGCCTTCCAGTCCGTGGGGTTGACGCCCGAGACGGTCACGCGCACGCGCACCTCTCCCGCGCCGGGCGCGACGGGCTCGCGCTCGGCGAGCGTGAGGACGGAGGAGCTTCCGGTGCCGGTGTAGACGATTGATCGCATACGGGTGCCAACCCGCCGGACGCGGGCGACATTCCGATTCGCCGGTCGGATCGGCCGGGCGCCGGCCCGCTCAGTCCGACGGCGGGCGGCGCAGCCGTTTCACGTCGGTGCGCTGCTTCTTGGCCTTGAGTCGGCGTTCCTTCGCTCCTCGGCTCGGCTTCGTCGCACGTCGAGCGGGGCCGGGCGGTCTCAGGGCGTCGGCGACGAGCGCCGCCAGACGCTCGCGGGCGGCATCGCGATTGCGCAGCTGAGCGCGATGCTCGGATGCGGTCACCGTCAGCACGCCGTCGACCAGGCGATGGCGCAGCCGATCGAGCATCCGTTCCCGCTGTCGCTCGGAGAGCGTGGTCGATTCGGCGACATCCCACATCAGTTCGACGCGGGAGTCTGCGGTGTTGACGCCCTGCCCGCCCGGACCCGACGATCGCGAGAACCGCCAGGTCAGTTCGGACTCCGGGATCGTGAGACGGTCATCGATCCGGAGCCCGGGGCGATGGGCGCTGGGCATGTCATCCATCTTCACCGCGATCTGCGACGAGCGCACCGTCTGATGTCTTCCCCGTGTCGACGCCGAGGTCTACTGTGCGAGCCATGGTCGTCGAACAACGTGTGCTCGAGTGGATGCTGGACACCGATCCGGCGCTTCGGTGGCAGGTGGAGCGCGACATCGCCCACGCTCCACCCGAGGTGTGGCAGGCGACGCGGGCGCGCGTGCCACAGGAGGGGTGGGGTGCGCTGCTTTTGTCCAGGCAGGACGACGAGGGCCAGTGGGCCGGTGGCGCGTACTTTCCGGCGGGCTTCTTCGGCAGCGAGGAGCAGAGTCAACCGGGCCAGCCCTGGGTCGCCACGACGTGGACGCTGAAGGATCTGCGCGAATTCGGCGTTCCCGCCGCGGCCCTCGGTGACACCGCAGCGAGGCTCGAGCGGAACAGCCGATGGGAGTACGAGGACCTGCCCTACTGGAACGGCGAGGTCGATGTCTGCATCAACTCGTTCACGCTGGCGACCGGCGCCTGGCTGGGCGTCGACATGACCGATCTCGCCACATGGTTCCGCGAGCACCGGCTCGACGACGGCGGCTGGAACTGCGAGGCCGAGGAGGGCGACTCGGTGCGGTCGTCGTTCCACTCGACGCTCAATGCGCTGCGCGGTCTGCTCGCCTACCAGCGGCTGACCGGCGATGAGTCGCTCACCGAAGTGCGCCGCACGGGCGAGGAGTACCTGCTCTCCCGCCGGCTGATGTATCGCGCATCGACAGGTGAGCTCGTCGACCCGTTCGTGACGCACTTCATCTACCCGAACCGGCACGTCTACAGCGCTCTCGCCGCTCTGGACTACTTCCGCGATGCCGCCGCGTACGAGGGCACCGCCCCGGACCCGCGCCTGGCCGAGGCGATCGACCTCGTGCGTGAGCAGCGTCAGCCCGACGGCACGTGGATCCAGTCCCGTCGCCTCGCGGGTCGGGTCTGGTTCCACATGGACGTTCCCGAGGGCGAGCCCTCCCCGTGGCTGACCCTCATCGGCACCCGCGTTCTGGAGTGGTGGGACGCGTCGCAAGAGGCGCCCGCGGCGTAGCTCGCCAAGAGGGACTCGGCACACGCTCGAAACATGGCGCCTCTATAGTCGGACGCGATCCGAAAGGCTTCGCCATGACCCTCCGCCTGATCCACGACACCGATACCGCGCAAGATGACGCGTTCGCGCTCATGATCGGGCTGCGGCATGCGAACACGCGCGTCGAGGCGGTGACCGTCAACTACGGCAACGTCGACTTCGATCAGATGGTCGAGAACGCCCTGTACACGATCGAGGTGGCCGGCTTCGGCGGCCGGGTTCCGGTGTACGAGGGGTGCCGACTGCCGCTCATCGCTCCCTTCGACGACTCGTCGTATGTGCACGGGGTCGATGGATTCGGCGGCGCGAACTTTCCCAAGGCGGCGCAGCGGGCTGAGACCGAGAACGCCGTGTCTGCGCTCATCCGTCTGATCAACGACAACCCCGGCGAGCTGACGATCATCGCTCAGGCGCCGCTGACGAACCTCGCCTGCGCGGTGGCCGCCGACCGCTCGATCGCCGGCAAGGTGAAGCACCTCTATGTCATGGGTGGCACGAACAATGCGCTCGGCAACATCACCGCGGCGGCCGAGGCGAACTTCTGGCACGACCCCGAAGCGGCGAAGGTCGTGCTCGCGGCCGGGTTCCCCACGACGATCGTGCCGTGGGACCTCGTGATGTCGCACGGGCGGTTCAGTCCCGATCAGCTGCGGATCATCGACGAGCTCGACACCCCGCAGTCGCGTTTCTTCACGCGCGCGAACCGGGCGAGCGTCGAATACGTCGAGAAGACGCATGGGGTGCCCGGCAGCACTCATCCCGACTCGATCGCCGCCGCGATCGCGGTCGAACCGTCGATCATCACGAAGGCGACGGACTACTTCGTCGACGTCGAGACGAACCCGGGCCTCACCCAGGGCTACATGCTGGTTGACGCCGTTCGCCGCTCGGGCCGCGAGCCGAACGCACGCGTGGTCGAGGCGATCGATCAGGACCTGTTCTTCCAGACGATGGTCAACGCCCTCTCCTGACCGGAGGCGACGCTCGTCGATCGCGGTCTGCCTTCCGCCATCCGAGGAACTCCCCTAGTATCTGCACATGCGCGAAGATTCACAGGCATGCACCTTCGATGCCTCCAGTCAGTACGTCGATCTTGCGGCCGAGGTGTTCTCGCTGCTGTCGGATGCGACACGGATCCGCATCATCCTCGCCCTGCGCCGAGGCGAACTGTCGGTCGGCGAGATTGCCGAACGCGTCGGCAAGTCGCCGACCGTCGTTTCGCAGCACCTTGCGAAGTTGCGGTGGGCGCGCATCGTCGCGACGCGTCAGGAGGGCACCCGGGTGTATTACAACCTCATCGACGAGCACGCGCGACAGCTCGTGACGCATGCCGTGTTCCAGGCTGAGCACGTCGTGGGCGACACCCTGCCCCGTCATCACATCGGCGCATCGGGCCTGCCGGAAGCAGACGGCGATGCGGAGACAGCGCCGTGAGCGTCGACGCGCGCACAGCGACACACGTCACCTCGGGCGCACGGGAACGGAGCCTGTGGAGCCGCATCGACCGCGGCGATCTGATCCGCACCCTCTTCGTCGCCGCGTGTGCCGTGGCGGTCGCGCTCGGCGCGACCTGGCCGTGGCCGCAGGTACCGGTCATCGCGGTCGTGGGTCTCGCGGTGGGATGCTGGCCGATCGCCACCGAGGCCTGGGAAGACGTGCGACACCGGCGCATGAGCATGGAGCTGTCCATGCTCATCGCGATCGTCGCCGCCGCCGCGATCGGCGAATGGGTGACGTCGCTCGTGATCGCTGCGTTCGTGCTGGCTGCCGA
>NZ_DEPK01000176.1:0-36314 GCF_002358725.1 Microbacterium sp. UBA3394 | reverse complement strand
CCATCACACCCGGGGCGCTTCAGATCGTCGCAGGCTGATCAACTACCAGCAGCACGAGCCCCTGCCGCGCGAGTTCGCCGAGTACGGCCCCGAGCCTGCGCTCGTCGTTGGGCAGCGCCTTGTCCAACAGCCGCTTGCCGGTCTTGTCGAGGGCGACCGCGTGGTGCTCTCCTTTGCCGACGTCGAGTCCGACGAACACCTCGACGTCTTCGTAGTTGTCGATGCTTGTGGCCACTGCTCCTCCGTTCGTGTCGTCGACGGCGTCCGCGACGGTGCGTCTCGGCATCCACGTTACGAACGGCCTCGAGCGCGCTCGGGTCCAGCCCCTATCAGCGATCACACACCGCCAACCAGGCCCGGTGACAACACCCCCCAGATCATCAAGGACAGGGGGCAGCAATCATGCCGGGCCCGGCAGGCCGTCACCGCCAAGCATGCTCACCAAGCGGCTCCGAAGAAAGTAACGGGGGCGCCGCATGTGGGTCGGCGCGGACGCCGGGGGGTGAGCTCCGCTACTCGTTGTCCCCGCCGGTGTCGGAGCCGGGCGCGCCCGAACCCTGGGTGTTGTCGCCGTCCTGCACGACCCACTGCGTCACCTCGGGGAGGTCCTGGCCGTGCTTGCGGGTGTGCTGGCGGGCGCGTACTCGGGAGTCGAGCATCTCTTGGCGCAGGGACGACTCCCGCTCGGCCAGACCCACCCGGTCGATGGCGTCGATGACCAGTCGATAGCGGTCCAGGTCGTTGAGCATCAGCATGTCGAACGGTGTGGTCGTGGTGCCCTTCTCCTTGAAGCCGCGCACGTGGATGTTGTGGTGGTTGGTGCGCCGGTAGGTCAGCTGGTGTACCAGTGACGGGTAGCCGTGGAACGCGAAGATTACTGGCCGGTCGGCGGTGAACAGGGCATCGAAGTCGCGGTGGCTCAGGCCGTGCGGGTGCTCCCGCTCGTCCTGCAGCCGCATGAGGTCCACCACGTTGACCACCCGCACCTTCAACTCCGGCAGCCGCTCGCGCAGCAGCCTGGCCGCGGCGATCGCTTCCATCGTGGGCACGTCGCCAGCGCACCCGAGCACGACATCAGGTTTGCTGCCCGGCTCCTCAGAGCCGGCCCAGTCCCAGATACCGATGCCGCGGGTACAGTGCAGCACGGCCTCATCCATCGTCAGCCATTGCGGCCCGGGCTGTTTGCCGGCGACCACGACGTTGACGTAGTTGCGGGTGCGCAGCACGTGGTCGAATGTCGACAGCAGCGTGTTGGCGTCCGGGGGCAGGTAGATGCGGGTGACGTCGGCGGTCTTGTTCATCACCACGTCGAGGAAGCCCGGGTCCTGATGGGAGAACCCGTTGTGGTCCTGACGCCACACGTGGGAAGACAAGAGATAGTTCAGCGAGGGCACTGGTACTCGCCAGGGTATGTCCCGGCTGGAGTCGAGCCACTTTGCGTGCTGGTTGAACATCGAGTCGATGATGTGGATGAATGCCTCGTAGCTGTTGAGCAGCCCGTGACGGCCCGTGAGCAGGTAGCCCTCCAGCCAGCCCTGTACCTGGTGCTCGGATAGAACCTCCATCACCCGGCCTGTGCGGGACAGGTCGACGTCGGTGTCGAGCAGTTCTGCTTGCCAGGCCTTGCCGCCCGCTTCCACCGCGGCGCCGAGCCGGTTGGAGTGGGTCTCGTCGGGTCCGAAGACCCGGAAGGTCTGCCGGTTCCGGTCCACGACGTCGGCCACCCAGCCACCAAGTACGCGTGTCGCTTCCACGGTGGCGCCACCCGGTACTGGGACGTCGACGCCGTAGTCACGGAAGTCCGGCAGATCCAGGTCGCGGGTGAGTAGACCACCGTTGGCGTGCGGGTTGGCGCTCATTCGCCGCGTGCCGACCGGGTTGTTCTGCGCGACGAGGTCCATGATCCGCCCCTCGGGACCGAAGAGCTCCTCCGGGCGGTAACTGTGCATCCAGCTCTCCAGCAGACGGGTGTACTCCTCGTTGCCGCGGACGGCAGACATTGGGACCTGGTGGCTGCGCCAGCTGTTTTCGACCGGCAGTCCGTCGACCTCCTGCGGCCCCGTCCAGCCCTTCGGAGTACGGAAGACGATCATCGGCCACCGCGCCCGCTCGGTGAGGCGTCCGTCGGCAGCGCGAGCGCGGATGTCGACGACCTCGTCAAGGACCTGGGCAAGTAAGCGGGCGAACCGCCGGTGCGTGTTGGTGATGTCCTCGTCGTCGAAGCCGCCCTCGAAGAAGTAGGGCTTGTGGCCGTACCCGACTAGCAGCGACTCCAACTCCTGGCGCGGAATTCGATCGAAGATGGTGGGATTTGCGATCTTGTAGCCGTTGAGGTGCAGGATCGGTAGGACCGTGCCGTCCACCTGCGGGTCGAGGAACTTGTTGCTGTGCCACGCCGTCGCCAGCGGCGCGGTCTCGGCCTCGCCGTCACCGATCACTGCCACCGCGATCAGGTCCGGGTTGTCGAATGCCGCGCCGTAGGCGTGAGACAGAACGTAGCCGAGTTCGCCGCCCTCGTGGATCGATCCGGGCGTCTCGGGTGCGACGTGGCTGGGGATGCCGCCCGGGAAGGAAAACTGTCTGCACAGCTCGTCGACACCGCGGGCATCCGTGCCGACGTGGGAGTAAACCTCCGAGTACGTGCCCTCCAGCCAGGAGGCGGCTACGAGGGACGGGCCGCCGTGACCGGGTCCACTCAGGTAGATCATGTCCAGGTTGCGCTGGATGATCTGGTGGTTGAGGTGGGCATACAGGAAATTCTGCCCCGGGGAGGTCCCCCAGTGCCCGAGCAGCCGGGGCTTGATGTCTTCTTCCGCCAGTGGACGCTTCAGCAGCGCGTTGCCCATCAGATAGATCTGTCCGACCGCGAGATAGTTCGCTGCCCGCCACCACGCATCGACGGCCGCGGCGTCGTCGGGTGCAAGCAGGTATTCGGTGGTCTTGTCCTCGGCAGCCCCTCCGGCCACCCGCGCGTCACGAGTCATACCTCCACCATGTCAGCCCGCGCCCGAAGAAGTCTTCGCACTTCGCCCAGACGTCACTGAAGGAACATCGTTTCGCCACAATCGAACGGCGACACCGCCCCAGGTGTTGGGGGATGACGAGGGCGATGTCACCCAGAAGCGATTTCGTAACTGACCCACAGGGATAAGAAGCCCGACAGCAGGAACACCATGTAGCCGATTGACATTTCACCTGAGGAGCGGCGCTGCAGCGTAGTGCGCAGTTGCAACAGTGAGCGAGTGCCATGACCACCCCCGAAGTAGCGCAGGGACGGCAGGAAGAGTGCGCAGGACGAGTCCTAATTGGAAGCCCTCGTGCCGTGGGCGCCCAGCCAGCAAGAACGAAAAAGGGCCCGCAGTCGCCGTCGAGACGTGAATCGAAATCTGGTCTCCCTGGACGTGACAGAGCGCACGCAGCTGACGACGAGCGCGGCGGCCGGCTTCTCAGCCGTGCGGATCTCGCCCTGCTTCCGTCGATGAGCGACGCAGTCTCCCTTGGCAGCGCACAGAAGAGGTCCTCGCTTCGCCCTGTCTCCGAGTCGCCACGCGTCTTGCAGATCGAGGTGTCAACCAAAGTTGACAGCGCGTTCGCGTGGTCAGCGTCCGCTCACCTGACCGTCGAAGGGCGGTGTCGTGGTGACGGTTTCGATGCGCGTGATGAGCGCGGGCGATGGCTACAAGTACCTGCTGCGCACGATCGCGGCCGCGGATGGGGATCGTGAGCTGTCGACGCCGTTGACGAGGTACTACGCGGAGGCAGGTACGCCACCGGGCCAGTGGCTCGGGTCCGGCGTCGCCTCACTCGGCAAGGGTCAGCTCGTCGTGGGTGATCGGGTGTCGGAGGCTCAGCTCCAGCTCTTGATGGGCATGGGCCGTGACCCGATCACCGGCGACCCCCTCGGGCACGCGTTCCCCGCTTACAAGTCGGTGCCGGAGCGGATCGAGGCCCGGATCGCCGACCTTGACCCGGACCTGAGTCCGGGCGCGAAGGGTGAGGCGGTCGCGCAGATTGAGGCGGAGGAGACCGAGCGCGGCAGGCGGCGGGCGGTGGCGGGGTTCGACTTCACCTTCTCGATCCCGAAGTCGGCCTCGGCGTTGTGGGCGGTCGCCGACGCCGGCACGCAGGCGCTGATTGGGGAGGCGCATCATCGGGCGGTTGCAGAGGTGGTTGCGTTCATGGAGCGGGAGGTTGCAGCCACCCGCTCGGGTGCAACCGCCGGGGACGGTGCCGTTGCGCAGGTCGATGTGACCGGGTTAGTGGCGACGGCGTTCGATCACTTCGACTCCCGCGCCGGCGACCCGCACCTGCACACCCACGTCGTGATCTCCAACAAGGTGCAGACCGCGTTCGACGGGAAGTGGCGGAGCTTGGATGGGCGGCCGGTGCACGCCGCCGTGGTTGCCCTGTCGGAGTTGCACGAGGCGGTGTTCGCCGATCACATGGCCCGCACCTTCGGCATCGAATGGGAGGCCCGAGACATGGGGCGCGACCGCAATCCGGCGTGGGCGATCAGCACAGTTCCGGAGGAGCTGGTCCAGGAGTTCTCGACCCGTGCCCGGCACATCGACGCCGAGAAGGACCGGCTGATCGCAGAGTACGTCGCCCGGCACGGCCGCCAACCGTCCACAGCCACGGTGATCAAGCTGCGCGCCCAAGCCACCCTCGCCACGCGCCCGGAGAAGGAAGTACGGTCGCTGGCCGACCTGACTGCCGAGTGGCGCACCCGCGCCACCGGGGTACTCGGCCAGGACGCCACCGGCTGGGCGCGCACGATTACCGACAACGACAAGGTGCTGCTGCTGCGCGCCGACGACGTACCGCTCGATGCCATCGGCGAACTCGGGCAGACCGTGGTCGAGGTGGTGGGTGAGAAGCGGTCCACCTGGCGGCGGTGGAACCTGATGGCCGAGGCGTCCCGGCAGACGATGGGCTGGCGATTCGCCACCATGCAAGACCGCGAGGCCGTCGTCGGCATGATCGCCGACGCCGCCGAGCAAGCCTCGCTGCGGTTGACCCCGCCCGACCTCGCCACCAGCCCGGCCGCGTTCCGGCGGGTGGACGGGACGAGCGTGTTCCGCCCGAAGCACTCGACCGTGTTCTCCTCCCAGTTGCTGCTCGGCGCCGAGGACCGACTGCTCGAACACGCCCGCACCATGACCGGACCGACTGTGCCGCTGGCGATGGTCGAGAAGTTCACCACGAAGCCTGATCGTGAGGGGCGAATGCTCGGTGAGGACCAGGCCGACGCGCTGATGAAGATCGCGGTCTCCGGTCGGGTTCTCGATGTGCTGGTGGGACCTGCCGGCGCCGGGAAGACGACGGCGATGTCCGCGCTGCGGCGGGCGTGGGAGAAGGAACACGGCAAGGGCTCAGTGGTTGGGCTCGCACCGTCCGCGGTGGCCGCGCAGGTGCTCGCCGACGACCTCGGGATCAGATGCGAGAACACGGCGAAGTGGTGGCAGAACCACCTCGTCCACGGCGAGGACTTTCGGGCGGGTCAGCTTGTGATCATCGACGAAGCCTCCCTCGCCGGAACCCTGTCCTTGGATCGGATCACCCACCTGGCCGAACGGGCCGGCGCGAAAGTGCTCCTGGTGGGCGACTTCGCCCAGCTCCAGTCCGTGGACGCTGGTGGCGCGTTCGGGCTCCTCGTCGGTGACCGTGACGATGCGCCCGAGCTCGTCGACGTACACCGCTTCACCAACGCCTGGGAGAAGACCGCCTCCCTGGCCCTGCGCCACGGACGTACGCAGGTGATCGACACCTACCTCGACCACGACCGCGTCCGCGACGGTGACGCCGAGGCGATGACCGATGCGGCCTACACCGCCTGGCGCGCAGACCGCGACCAGGGGTTGGTGTCGGTGCTGGTCGCTGAGACCCGCGACGACGTGACCGCCCTCAATCAGCGTGCTCGTGCGGACCTGATTCTCGACGGCACCCTGAAGCCGGGTCGGGAGGTCGAGTTGAACGACGGCGCCATCGCCGGGGTTGGGGACACGATCATCACCCGACGCAACGACCGCCGCCTACGCAACGAGAAGACTTGGGTGCGCAACGGCGATGCCTGGACCATCACCGGCGTTCGCGACGACGGGTCGGTCACGATCCGCCCCATTGGGCGCAGGTTCGGCGGCTCGATCGTCCTGCCTGCGTCGTATGTGTCCGACCACGTCGATCTGGGTTACGCGGTCACGGCGCACAGGGTGCAGGGCGTCACCGTCGACACCGCACACGTCCTGGTGGAACCGACGACCACGAGGGAGAACTTCTACGTCGCGATGACCCGCGGCAAGCACGCCAACCAGGCCTACGTGGTGCTGGACCGGCCTGACGACGCTCACGCCGAGCCGCATCCGGGCGACACCCCCGACGCCACTGGCCGGTCCGTCCTGTATGGCGTCCTGCAACACGTCGGGGCCGAGCTGTCCGCGCACGAGACCATCACCGCCGAACACGCACACTGGGGCTCGATCGCGCAGCTTGCTGCTGAGTACGAGACCATCGCCGCCGCAGCCCAGCACGACCGCTGGGCCACCCTCATCCGCGACTCGGGTCTCAGCGAGGAACAGGCCAACACGGTGATCGAGTCCGACGCCTTCGGGGCACTGACCGCGGAACTCCGCCGAGCAGAGGCCAACAACCACGACCTCGGCCGCTTGCTCCCTCGCCTCGTGGCCGCTCGCGGGTTCGATGATGCCGACGACATCGCCTCCGTCCTCCATTACCGCGTCGCGCGCTCCACCGCACGGCCAGCAGGATCGGGCCGTACCCGCAAGGCACCACGACTGATCGCAGGACTCATCCCACACGCTGGAGGATCGATGCCCGAGGACATGCGCCAAGCGCTCGATGAACGACGCGAGTTGATCGAGCAGCGGGCCGACGTTGTGCTCGGTATCGCCCTCGACGAGAAGGCCACTTGGACGAAGGCACTCGGTACGCCACCTGGTGATCCGCGCAAGGCATTGAGCTGGCGGCGCCACGCCCGCACTGTGGCTGCCTACCGGGACCGCTATGGCATCACCGATGACACACCACTGGGCACGGCGGACGCGACAACCGCACAGAAGATCGACGCTGCCCGAGCCCGCAGTGCACTTGAGCGAGCAGGCGACATCACCCGCGGGAGCAGTGCCCGCGCAGAGCGCAAGGTCATGCGCAGAGAACAGGGACGAGCGCTATAGCGCAACTCGGAGAGGACAGGGGCGCACCCGAAGGCGCTGATAGGCTCAAACTACGGTACCTGGGCCCTCCGGGGAGGATGTAGCCGCCATCACCACGGAAATCGATACCGGCGCGCGCGGCCTGCCACGACCGCTGTTCCCGATCTGGTGTGGCCGGGTAGTAGGCGTGCATCCCACCCGATGGCGTCGCCACGAGGAACTGCCACCCCGACACCAGCCCCGTCCGGTGGGCGCGCTCGAACGCCCGGTAGCCGTCGACGGGCCCGTGGACGTCGACATCGACCACCATCACGCCGGATGCCGCGCCGGTGGGCACGGCGAGGTTCGCGGTCGGGTGCTTCTGCCACCACGCCACGATCTGTTCGAGGTCGGTGGTGGCGTCGTGGAAGCCATGCTCAGTCAGCGGACGCTTCCCACCAGGCAGGCACGGGAACACTGGCACCCCGGCGACGGCCAGGTCCCGCGCCACGACCGAGACCGCCCACGAGCTGGTTGCGCGTATCAGCAGGCTGGCGACAGCATCCACCGAGGCCATCACAAAGCCCGCGACTGTGCCTTCGAGGATGCGGTGACCATTCCGGTCTCGGGCTCGGGCAGCGGCGTGACCCGGCGCGACACAGGGGTCTCGTGGGTCGGCTGCTTGCGCGAAGTCTCCTCGCGCTGTGGTGCCTCGCGGTCCAGGCCGGGCGGGGCGCCGTCGGTCACTTGTGCGGTGTCGAGCCGGTCCAGGATTCCCAGTGCCGTCTTGCGGACTCGCTCACCGGTGGCCTTGACGATCTCGCCGGGCTCTTTGCATCCACCCGCGCTGCCCACGTGGAGACGTACGGGATCGTGTAGCCGGAAGTGTCCATGCCGTGGGCGGCGCCGATCATCAGCGCGACCGATTCCGCCTCGACCTCCCCGATGCCGCGATGCTGACGCGCCTCGTCGTTGTCGGGACCGTGCAGCAGGACGTGGCCGAGTTCGTGGGCGAGCGTTTTCACCTGCGCGGCAGGGTCCATGTTCTCCCGGACCGCCACCGTCTTCGCGGTGTAATCGGTGACGCCGTTGGCGCCATGGATCATGCCCTCGTGCGGCACCCGGACCCCCTCAAACCCCTGAGCGCGCACGTGGTCGGCCAGCCCGTCCCAGAGACCGGTGGGGGCCTCGCCTTCCAGCAGTGTCGGCGCCGGAGGCTCCGGGAGCGGCTCGCCAGCAGTCTGGGAGGCGTCCCACACGTAGGCGGGGCGGACGGTGATCATCTTCGACCGGACCACCTCGCCCGGCCGGGGCCTCTCACCCTTGCCCAGGCGCCGCCACGACTCCGCATCAGCTGGGTTCGATGAGGCGAACCGGCCGGTGACCGGCGCGAGAATCTGGTACCCGGCCTGCCCCTTCTCGACCTGCCGGCCCAGGGTCTGCCACTCCCGGTACCCGGCCACATACGACGGCATCGGCTCCGGTACCCGGCCTGCTTCGTAGGCGCCCTGGTGCTGGACCCAGATCAGCAGTGTGTTCGAGAACGATCTGGCCCTGAACCGAGCCGCGAACGCGAGCGCCCGCGCCCAGTCGTCCCCGGAGACGAGCTGTTCGACCGCGCCGGTCAGCTTCTTGTGCAGCTCGTCGAGTTTCGCCTCCCGCGCCGCCTGGGTGTTCTCCCGTGTCGCGGCCATTCTCGCTGTCCCCTTCCCGATACCCTGAGCACCGGGCCAGTACTGGCTCGGTGACCCTCAGGTACGCCGGGACCACCAGGGGCGAGGAGACGGACAACGAAACGGGCGATGTGACCGTCAGGCGCGGCGGTGAACCCAACGAGTCCCTCCCGGACTACCAGCCCACAACCCAGATACGAGCCGGGATCGACCGATGATGCGGATCGGCGTATCGCAAATGCGAAGATGTGTATCGAAACGGTCAGACGTCGCCCTCATCCCGGCTGAGTTGCCGGTACCGCGTCGGGGTGACGCCGACGGCCTGGCGGAACAGTCGAGCGGCGTGACCCCGGCTGCGCCAGCCGACCTCACCCATCGCCACCTCGATGGGCAGGTTCGTCTCGCGCAGCAAGCGGGCCAGGAGTTCGGCACGCAGTGTCGTCAGGTACGTCATCGGGGTGGCGCCGTAGGCCTCGACGAAGACCCGACCGAGCTGCGACGGCGACAAGTGCACGGCACCGGCTAGTTCTCGCAGCGTCCATCTCAGAGTCGGCTGCTCGCGCAGGAGGTGGGCCGCAGCGCGGGCCTCGGAACGCAGGGGTGCGAACCGGCGATGGTGTGGCAGGCCGGGCCGGGTCGATTTCCGTTGTCTCGGCGTCCGTCGCATGGTAGTCGTTCTCACGTACGGCGTCACGATATCCAGCACGGCGAACAGCAGTGCTTGCAGCCGGTAGAACCGCTCTGGCGAGGGGCCGTCAATGCTCAGCGCCACAAGCTCATCGAGCCACGGCATCAGCATCCCGGCCTGGTCCTCGCCGAGCTGGAGTATCTGGGCTGGCTCGGAGTACAGCTTCTCGGCGAAGTCCTGCGCGTCCCATCGATCCGCTAACTGCGCGGCGTACTGCCAGAACACCTGATCGACCACGTAGTCATGGTCGAGGTAGAGAGTGGTTACCGTGATCGAGCACTCAGGTTCACTGCCGCACAGCGTGTTGGCACCGAGCATGACGACGTCGCCGATGGTCACCGGTTTCTCGCCGAACTCGCTCAATAAGATTGCTGAGCCGGCGCGTACGAAGATCAGTTTCACGCAGTCGTACGCCACCGGCGCGATGGGGTGGTGTATCGACCTCGTACGTGCGACGACCGGCGCGAACCGGTCGAGATCAGGTGTATCGGGGTCCCCATCTCGACTCACCAGTGGTCCGATTGATCCTCGCGGCCAGCGCTCCGAGTCATCCTTACGTCACACGGGTATGCGTCGTCCGGAAGCGTCGGCTACGGCGCTGAGCCTGGCGTCAGCAACAGGCCTTGACAGCGCGGGTGGACGCTTCAACGACCCAGTGAGTCCGTCTGGGACTGCTTGACGTCTGGAGGCCTGCTTCACGTTCTGTCGAGGTGCGGAGGTCAGCGTTTGGAATGCAAGCAGCAGAGGTTTGAGACAGGTGCATGCGGGGCGCATCCAACCACGGCCGTTCAAAACTTGACCAAGCGGTGTTTTGGTCTCGGTGGCCATCCTGTCTGCTCCTGTTTCGTGGCTTGGCGAATCTGATGTCGGTCCGGTCGGGTATTCACCCGGACGTATCGCGGTCGAGGAACCTGGAGGTGCTGTGGGCTGGAGTCAGATCTAGCCGACGCAGCAACTGGGCGTTGAGCGCGACCACCACGGTCGAGGCGGACATGAGGATCGCGCCAACGCTCATCGGCAGTACGAATCCGATCGGTGCGAGCACTCCGGCGGCCAGCGGTACGGAGATGAGGTTGTAGCCGGCGGCCCACCAGAGGTTCTGCTTCATCTTCCGGTACGAGGCCCGAGAGAGGTCGATGACCGACAGCACCGAGCGCGGGTCCGAGCTGGCCAGGATGACACCGGCGGAGCCGATGGCCACGTCGGTGCCTGCGCCGATGGCGATGCCGACATCGGCTTGGGCCAGTGCCGGGGCATCGTTGACTCCATCGCCGACCATGGCCACCTTGCGGCCCTCGCCCTGAAGTTCGGCGACCATGGCGGCCTTGTCCTCCGGCCGGACCCCGGCGAAGACTCGGTCGATGCCCAGCTCGGCGGCGACGGTGTCGGCCACGGCCTGGGCGTCGCCGGTGATCATCACGACCTGCGCACCGGCAGCGTGGAGCGCATCGATGGCGTCGCGGGACTCGGACCGGACCTCATCGGCCAACCGCAGCGCGCCGATCACCTGGCTGTCGGCAAGGATGTGCAGGATGATCGCGCCCTCGGTGCGCCACTCATCGGCGACGGCGAGTTCGTCGAGGCCACGCTGGTCCAGGAGGTGGGGGCCGCCGACCTCGACTACGGTGCCGTCCACCCTGGCCCTCACACCCACAGCGGGCGAGGAGGAGAAGTCGGTCGCCTCGGCCACGGCCAGCTCACGGGCGCGCGCCGCCCCGACCACGGCCCTTGCCAGCGGGTGCTCGCTGTCGCTCTCGGCTGCTGCGGCCAGAGCCAGCACCTCGTCTTCGGTGTGCCCTTCGATCGGTTCGATCCCGGTGACGTTGGGCTCGCCCTTGGTCAGGGTTCCGGTCTTGTCGAACAGGACGGTGTCCACCGTTCGCATCGACTCCAGCGCGAGGCGGTCCTTGACCAGCACTCCGCCGCGGGCGGCGCGTTCGGTGGCGATCGAGACCACCAGCGGGATCGCCAACCCCAGTGCGTGCGGGCAGGCGATCACCAGCACGGTGATCGTCCGTACCACCGCCGTATCCGGCATCCCTAGGAAGCTCCAGATGACGGCGGTGATCGCGGCCGCACCGATTGCGAACCAGAACAACCAGGCCGCCGCCGTGTCGGCGATGCGCTGAGCGCGCGAGGATGATGCCTGCGCGTCGGTCACCAGCTTCTGGATACCGGCCAGGGCGGTGTCCTCGCCGATCGCGGTGACCTCGATGCGCAAGCCTGAATCGGTGGCCACCGTGCCGGCGACCACCTGCTCGCCGGTCTCGCGTCGGACGGACTTGGATTCGCCGGTGACCATGGATTCGTCCATGCTCGCCGAGCCGTCGGTGATTCTGCCGTCGGCGGGCACGGAGGCGCCGGGGCGCACGATGACGATGTCACCGACCGCGAGGTCGGCCGGAGCGACTGTGACCACGTCGTCGCCGTCGATCTTCTCGGCCTCGTCGGGCAGCAGGGCAGCCAAGGAATCGAGTGCGGAGGTGGTCTGCGCCAGGGAACGCATCTCGATCCAGTGGCCCAGCAGCATGATGACCACCAGCAAGGCCAGTTCCCACCAGAAGTTCAACTCGTGATCCAGAATTCGCAGACTCGCGCCCCAGGAGGCGATGAACGCCACGGTGATCGCCAGGCCGATGAGAAGCATCATGCCGGGTTGGCGGGCGCGGAGCTCGGAAACCGCGCCGGTCAAGAACGGCCGGCCGCCCCAGACATACATCACGGTGCCCAGAATTGGGGAGACCCACCACACCCATCCGGCATCGGGGAGCTGGTAGCCCAGGAGGTCGGCGAACATGTCGTTGAAGCCCACCACTGGCACCGCCAGAACCAGCATGATCCAGAACAGCCGCCTGAACTGCCCGACGTGGTCGCCGTGGCCTGCATGACCGCCGTGGTCCTCGTGCCCGGCGTGGTGCTGGCCGGCCTGACCGTGATCGCCATGGTGGCCGGCGTGCTCGTCACGGTGTGCTGGGTCATGATCTGGACTGCCGTAATGGAAAGGCGCGTGATGATGGTCGTGACCGCCGCCATCGGAGTGCTTGTCGCCGTGATCCGTGGCGCCCGAGTGCGTGTCGGGATGGTCTCCGTGCTGCTCAGGTGTGGGTGATTCTGGCGTTCGGTGATGATCGGGTCGCGTC
This sequence comes from Microbacterium sp. UBA3394, assembly GCF_002358725.1. NCBI lineage: Bacteria > Bacillati > Actinomycetota > Actinomycetes > Micrococcales > Microbacteriaceae > Microbacterium > Microbacterium sp. UBA3394. The sequence goes on along the minus strand of NZ_DEPK01000176.1, from coordinate 23,665 downwards.
ATCATGCTCCTTTCTTTACCCGGTATGGGTATGCGGCGGGCGGGCTTAAGGACACCCGGCTCGTCAGCCAATGGAAGCGGCCCAGTGCCGGTGGTCGTTCCCATGGTGGTTATCTGTTGTCATGTGTTCGTCTTCGGATTTGCCGGTTAATCACCCACGCCCCCGGTGGTGTCGGTGGAGCCAGCCTTAGGGCACCACGATGATCTTTCCAGCGGCGTGTCCGGTCTCCACTGCGGCAATCGCCTGATCTGCTTGATCAAGGGCGAACTGAGCGTCCACGTGGGGATCGACCAGTCCGTATTGGATGACCTCGGTGATCTTGGCCATGGCCTCATCCGTGCGTGCCAGGGCCAGGCCGCCCAGCTCGGCGGCGGTGTCTGGGTCCGCTGCGGAGATGATCCGGGTTCGGTCGGGCACCAGGTCCGCAACAGCACGCAGCGCATCGCCACCGACGAGATCAACAATCAGGTCGGGGCCGTCGGCACTCACCTGCCGCACCCGATCGGCCACCCCTGGACCGGATTCGATGAAGGTGGCACCAGTTGACTCGACGAGTTCCCGCTTGGTTGCGCTGGCCACGCCGATGACCGTGAACTCGTGCACGCGACCAATCTGGGTCGCCATCAGTCCCACTCCGCCGCCGGCGCCGAGCAGTAGCAGGGTCTGGCCAGGTTTGAGTTCAATCTGGTGGGTGGCGTCGTAGGCCGTGGCTGCGGCCACCGGGATGGTGGCCGCGTCGGCGAAGGAGATCTCCTCGGGCTTGGCCACAGTCGTGGAGGCGCGCAGCAGTGTGTGCTCGGCCATTCCACCCTGCCCGGGCGCCACCAGGCCGAGCACCTCGTCGCCCACGGCGAAGTCCTCGACCCCGTCGCCGACCTCAGTGACTACGCCGGCGGCTTCACGGCCCATCGGCGCCGGCAGGCTCCAGTGACGGCCCAGCTGGCCTTCCCGGATCTTCCAGTCCGCCGGATTTACACCGGCGGCTCGGACTTCGATGGCCAGTTCCCCGGGCCCGGGCGTTGGAACAGGCCCCTCGATCAGTTGCTGGGTCTCGGGTCCGCCGTAGCCGGTGAAGACATAAACCTTGGACATGAATCGAATCTCCTTCTGATCTGGACTGGGTGGCGCGTCGTCGACGTCCCGGGTGGGTCTTTCGTGGCGGTGGCGGTGGCGGTCAGGACCGGGGCGGTTCGTCCTCACCGGCGGCTTCGGCGGCGTCAGCCTCTTCCCGGGTGGCGAATACGGCGCCGGTAGCGTGCTCGGGTGGGCTGTAGTTGGTGTACAGCACCAGCGGCTCGTCGCCGGTGTTGCGGAAGTTGTGCTGGGCACCGGCGGGTACCGCGCACTGGTCACCGGCATCGATGGGGTGGGTGTGGCCATTGAGGTCGGCTTCGCCGGTTCCGGAGACGAAGGTCAGGATCTGATCGGTGTGTTCGTGGACCTCGTCTCCGATCTCGCCACCGGGCGGAATGGTCATCACCACGATCTGGGTGTGTTCTCCGGTCCACAGCACCTTCCGGAAGTCAGGATTATCCCTGGCCACGTCCTCGATGGTGAAATGCTCGACGTTGTCGCCAAGGGTGAAGTTCTTTTCGCTCATGGTCGGTCTCCTCTGTTTCGTGTGTTGATTTTGGTGTTCGCGTCGTTGTTTTGAGTCTTGGAGGTGCCCGGTGTCCGGGGTGGGTCCATTGCCCCGGGATGGGCGTCAGGCGGCCACCTGCTCCGCAGCTGTCCCGATGGTGCGTTCACTCTTTGGCATCGTCGTGGAGTCTCGGGTGTTTCGCAGCAGCCGCATCGCGTTGGCGATCACCACGAGCACGGAGGCTTCGTGGACGAGCATGCCGATCGACATGGTCACTCCGCCGGCGAAGACTCCGGCCAGTAGCAGCACCACGGTGATCAGGGCGATCGCGATGTTCTGCTTCATCACGTTCACGGTTCGCTTGGCCAGGCCGATGGCCTCGGGCAGCTTGAGCAGGTTGTCGCCCATCAGGGCGATGTCCGCGGTCTCCACGGCCACGGCCGAGCCTGCCGCACCCATCGCCACGCCGATGTTCGCGGTGGCGAGAGCCGGAGCGTCATTGACGCCGTCACCGACCATCGCGATCGTGTGGCCCTGGCGCTGTAGCTCGGTGACAGCGTCCAGCTTGTCCTCAGGGAGCAGGGAGGCGTGGATCTCGTCGATCCCGGTGGCTTTGCCGACGGCCTCGGCCACCAGTCGGGTGTCACCGGTGAGCATGACGACCTTCTCGACGCCGGCCCGGTGCAGTCGCGCGACCATCTCCGGTGCGTCCTGGCGGATCTGGTCCGCGACGGCGACGACGCCGATCACCCTCCCGTCAACAGCGACGATCATAGGTGTTTTCCCGGCGGCGGCCAGGTCCTGGGCGGCCTGCGCAGCCTCGGCGATGCCCGAGGCAATGCCGTACTGCTCCAGTAGCGGCGGGTTGCCGATCAGCACCTGGCGGCCATTGACGTTCGCCACGATGCCCTTGCCGGGGACCGGGGTGACGGCGCCGGGGATGCCCTGCGGGGCAACGCCCTCCTCGCGGGCGGTCTCCAGGATGGGGCGGGCCAATGGGTGTTCGGAGCCGGCCTCAGCTGCCGCGGCCCAGCGCAACACCTCCGTACGGTCGAGCGTGGAATCCAGGATGATGACGTCGGTCAGCTGCGGTTTGCCCTCGGTGAGGGTGCCGGTCTTGTCCACGGCGACCGCCGTGATCTTCGCGGAGGTCTCCAGGAACTCGCCGCCCTTGATGAGGATGCCGTTGCGCGCGGCGCGGCCGATGCCCGCCACGATGGCGACCGGGATGGAGATCACCAGGGCGCCCGGGCAGCCGATGACCAACAGGGTCAGGGCCAGCACCACGTCTCCGCTGATAAGTCCGGCCACCAGGGCCAGGACCATGACGGCGGGGGTGTACCACGTGGAGAACCGGTCGATGAAGGCCTGGGTCTTGGCCTTGGCGTCCTGAGCCTCTTCCACACGGTGGATGATGCGGGCCAAGGTGGTATCTGCGCCGATGCCAGTGGCCAGGACCTGTAGGAAGCCGCCGCGGGAGACGGTGCCGGCGAAGACCTGCCCGCCTTTAGTTTTCTCCACCGGGATGGACTCGCCGGTGATGGAGGCCTCGTCGATGGCACCGGTGCCGGAGACGACCTGGCCGTCCACGGGGACCTTCGCACCGTTCTTGACCAGGACGATCTCGCCCATTCTCACTTGCCCGGCAGGGATCTCCTGTTGCTCGCCATCGCGCACAACGATCGCGGAATCCGGGGCGACGGCGACGAGTTCGGCCAGTGCCGAGCGGGTCTTGTTCAGGGTCGCAGCTTCCAGCGCGTGGCCGATCGCGAACAGGAACGTGACCGCCGCGGCCTCCCAGAAGTTGCCGATGATGACCGCGCCGATAGCCGCAACCGACACGAGCAGGTCGATGCCGACGACCTTGGCGATCAGCGCGCGCACCGCCTTCACCACGATCCCGTAGCCGGCAACCACGGCCGCGGCGATCATGAAGACATCCCCGAGGGTGAAAGCCGCGCTGGCGTGAGTGGCGTGGGCCCCGGCGTCGAGCCACCACTGGGGGCTGACGGTGAGGTTGGCGACACCCCCGGCCAGCCACTGGATGGCGAAGGAGATGATGATGAGCACGCCGGACACGACGGGGACTGACCAGTTCCCATAGACCCATTTTTGGAGCCTGTTCACTTTCGGGTACGACCTTTCTGGGTCTCGTGCCAGCAGACCGGCAGAGTGGAATGTCGGAAGGATGTCCGCAGGCGGCCCGCGGGGGCCGTTGGCCTCAGAAGGCAGACGGTGCGGCCCTGTAGCCGGCTTTGGCGATAGCGGCGACGAGGTCATCCACGGAGATGCGCTCGGCGTCATGGTCGACCTCGATGCGGGCGGAGGCGAAGTGGACCTTCACGTTCTCGACACCCTTGAGTCGCCCGACCTGCTTCTCGATCTTCGCCACGCACGACGGGCAGGAGAATCCCTCCGCTCTCAGGACGGTGTGAGTGGTGGTGGGGGTGGAGGTGGAGGTGGCCATTGTGGACCCCTTTCGTGATGTGTTCCTTATTGGTACCTTCACGATAGGTTTGCGGCGCCCGGAACTCCTTGACATAGATCATGTTCGGTGCGCGCCTGCTACCGAGGCGTCGCTGCCGCTGCCGCTGCCGCTGTCCGGTCCCGCGGCGCCGATGCCGACTCCGGTAGACTTGCCACATGCCTGTGGATGATTTGTGCGTCAGCCGCGTGCCGATCTTCCAAGGACTCACCCGCGAGGAGCAGTTGCGGGTCGCGGAGTTCGTCCGCCCGGTGCATGTTGCCAAGGGAGAGACGGTCTATTCGCCAGGACAGTCGGTGTCGCGTCTGTTGGTGATGCACAGCGGACAGCTCAAGGTCAGCCATGCGGCGGCCAATGGCCAGGAACAAATCCTGCGCACGGTGACCGACGGTGATGTCGTGGGCGAACGGGCCTTCCTGACCGGCCACCTGCCCAATGACCTCGTCGTCGCGCTGGAAGACAGCCGGATGTGCGTCTTCGACCACACCGACCTCTCGGCCCTGCTGCGCGACTACCCTGATGTCGGTCTGCGGATGCTGCGGACTCTGTCCGACAGGCTCGCCTCCGTCGAGCGATTGCTGGCCGCCATCACCTCCAGCGATGTCAGTGCCCGCGTCGCGGCCTACTTGCTGGATCTGCCCGGCAGCATCCGAGACGGCGTGCCCACAGTGTGGCTGCCGTTGGCGAAGTACGAAATCGCCTCCTATCTGGGCACCACGCCAGAAACTCTGAGCCGACGCCTTGCCGCGCTCTCCGCCTCCGGTGTCATCGAACTCCACGGGCGTCGTGATGTCACGATTCTCGACATTGATGGGCTCGAACGCGTAGCCACACCTCGATAGACCGGTATCGCCATGGCTTGGCTAAAGGTGGCGTGCGACCGGGCCCGTATGCGGCTTGCCCCGTCCTCGGGTGCGTAAGCATGGTCACATCAGCATCATGAGGATGAGAAATAGCAGGAAGCCGCCGGCTGCCATCGCGATGGTGCCGGTGCTCTCTTTGATTTCGTAGGCTTCGACCAACAGCTCTGCGACGGCGGTGAAAAGCAGGGCGGCGGCACCAAAGCCGAGGCCTGCGATCAGCACGGGGGCTGAGACACCGGCGAAGACGACAGCGCCGAGCACCGCGCCGATAGGCATCATGACCGCAACGAAGGCGCCGACACCGATCGCGGTGCCGAGGGAGCCGCCGCCCGCGCGCGCGGATCCCGCTGTGGAGGCGGCGACGAACAGAAGCTCGATCGACAGCGCGATCGCGATCAAGAGGGCTGCCGCCCCGCCGGCGGACAAGGCGATGCCGATGATGGCGCCGTCGATCAAGACAACGACCGCGAGGGCGACGACGAGGCGGAGATTCACACCCGTGACCGCCTTGGTCTGACTATCACCGTGCCCGTGCCCGTGCCCGTGCCCGTGCCCGTGCCCGTGCTCGTCGCCGTGGGAATGGCCGTGGCCGAACCGGGTGAGGAGCGCGCGCAGCGCCAGCATGAACGCAGTGCCTAGCACGAAGCCGATGATCAGCGGCCAGCCGCCACCCAGGTGGAGCGCCTCCGGGAGCAGATCCAGTGTTGCCGCGGCGATGATCAAGCCTGCGGCGAAGTGTTGTACATAACTGGTGAGTGTGGAGGTCTGGCCACGCGTCGCGAGAGCCGCGATCACCGCCCCCAGGACACCTGCCACCAGGCCGATCGTGCCCAGTCCGAGCGCCTGTCCGAACAGTTCCATGTCGATTCGCCAGTTAGAGGCTGGCGTCTTTATTTTGCGGGGGCAATGCCGCAACCAATGGATGATCCCTGCCGGTGTTGCCGAGTTTGACGGCGCCACCCGGTGAACCCAGTTCGTCAAAGAACTCGACATTCACTCTGTAGTACTCCGCCCATTGATCGGGGGTGTCATCCTCGTAATAGATGGCTTCAACCGGACAGACGGGCTCGCAGGCCCCGCAGTCCACACACTCGTCCGGGTGAATGTAGAGCGACCGCTCGCCTTCATAGATGCAGTCCACCGGGCACTCTTCAACGCAGGCCTTGTCCTTGACGTCTATACAGGGCTGGGCGATTACATAAGTCATGGGTGAACGCCACCTTCACGGTCAGCTGGGTTCAGCGGTCGTCTCCGCTCAGCCAACAGCGACGCCGAAGAGCAGGCCGATGAGGTAAGTCGCAATCATCGTCGCTGAGCCCATCACCACGTTCCGGAGGATGGCCCGGCCGCGCGGGGCCCCGCCGAGGGCGGCGCTGATCCAGCCGGTGAGGAACAAGCCGATCACCACTGCAACCGCGGCGATCCAGACGCGATTCTCGCCGAATGGCAAAAGGATCATTACGAGCGGGATGAGCGCTCCCAGCGCGAACGAGACGAATGACGAGACAGCCGCCGCCCAGGGGCTGGTGAACTCTTCGGGGTCGATTCCAAGTTCAACCTCTGCATGGGCTGCGAGGGCGTCCTTCGCGGTGAGCTCGACCGCGACCTGATGCGCGAGGTCGTCCGAGAGCCCACGCTGACGGTAGAAGCCGGCGAGTTCTTCGAGTTCTTCCTGAGGTATGGTCTCGAGTTCCCATTTCTCCTTGGCGATCAGCGCCTTCTCGGTATCGCGCTGGGTGCTCACCGAAACGTACTCGCCTCCGGCCATCGAGAATGCGCCAGCGACCACTGCGGCGATTCCTGCCGTGGCGATCGCGAGAACGTTGTTCGGGGTCGCCGCTGCGACACCGATCACGACGCCAGCGGTCGAGACGATGCCGTCGTTCGCTCCCAGTACCCCGGCGCGCAGCCAGTTGAGTCGCTGGCCGGTGCCCCGGTCGTGAGGTTCGCCGGGATGGGCTTGGGGTGCTGTTTTTCTAGCCATGGCTCGGTGCCTCCATAGTGATTCTCAGTGGGTTCGCTGGCTCTCTCGGCCTGTCAGCGGTGTGCGCTGTGCGCCGTCTGCGTTGGCTCGCGACGCCTTGAGTTTGCGCTCGGCGCGCGGGCCGACGGCGCGCAGCGCGCCCAGGATCGCGACGAGGTCGACGACTTCTTGGAGCCAGGCCCCGATCAACGCGGGAAGGAACCCGAACGCTGCGACGAGCATGAGACCCACGCTGATGATGATGCCGAGCCAGATGCTCTGGAGAGCGATCCGCACCGTGTCCTTTCCCACGCGTACCGCCAGGGGGAGGGAAGCGAGGGTGTCGTACCGGTTCACAATGTCGGCGGACTCGCTCGCGGCGGTCGCGCCCCGAGCCCCCATCGCGAAACCGATATCGGCAGCGGCGAGCACCGGGGCGTCGTTGAGGCCGTCGCCGACCATGATGAGCGGCCTGGGCTGCACCGTGCTCACGATGCGTACTTTGTCGGAGGGCCGGCACTCGGCGTGCACCTCGTCGATGCCGAGGCTCGCGGCGATCGGCTCGGCAGTGGTCGCCACGTCGCCGGTGACCATGAGCGTGCGTTCGATCCCGAGCCCGTGCAGCTCGTGGAGCGCCTGCGCAGCCTCGTCCCGCGTCTGGTCGCGCATCACGATCGCGCCCGCGAAGCGGTCGTCGACGGCGACGTAGATCGCGAGCTCCCCGGGCTCCAGCGGGGCGAGCGCGAGGGTCGGGGCGAACTCGCGGAGCCAGGAGGGCTTGCCTACCCGTACCGTCGCCACCGCACCGTTTGTGCTGTCGGACGCGAACTGCGCGGCGACGCCGTTGGTGGCGATCTCCTCGGCTCCGAGCACTTCCAGCAGCGGATATCCGTGCTGCTTGGCCGCCGCGACGACCGATTCTGCGAGCACGTGGGACGAGTACACCTCGGCCGATGCGGCGAACCGGAGCACGCTCATCTCGTCGAAGCCGGGCTCAGCAAGGATGCGTTCGAGCACGGGCCGCCCGGTCGTGATGGTGCCGGTCTTGTCGAACGCCGCGGAGCGTACCCGCGAGAGCTGTTCGAGAGTGCCGCCGCCCTTCACGATAAGCCCGAAGCGCGCAGCCCGGCTCATGCCGCCGAGGAACGCGACCGGTGCGGCGATCAGCAGGGGGCACGGCGTTGCGACCACCAGCACCTCGGCGAATCTGACCGCCTCCCCGCTGGCCACCCATGCAACGCCCGCGATGACGAGCGAGAGTACCGTGAACGGCACCGCATAGCGATCGGCGAGCCGCACCACTTTCGCCTTGCTGCCCGCGGCCTGCTCGACCAGACGCACGATCTGCTGGTACTCGCTGTCTGAGGCGAGCGCGACAGCCCGCATCGTGACCGCACTCGCACCGTTCACCACTCCGCTGGAGACGCGCTCGCCCGCCACGCGCTCGACCGGCAGGCTCTCACCCGTGAGCGAGGATTCATCGAGCACAGCATGCTCTGACACGAGCACCGCGTCGACCGGTACGAGCGCGCCGGGCCGTACAAGCAGCAGATCGCCGACCTCGACGGCTTCGACCGGCACGTCCTCGGCGACCGCCTCGAGGGTTGAGCGGCCCGCCGGGGCGGCCTCGTCGCGCAGCAGCCTGGTGGCCTGCTGCGGGGCTTTGCGCAGCAGCGCGGTGAGCTCGCGCTTGGAGCGGTTCTCAGCGTAGTCTTCGAGGGCCGCGCCGCCGGTGAGCATGAGCACGACCACGAGCGCGGCCCACGGCTCACCGACGAGCACAGCCGCAGTGATCGCGGTGACCGCGAGGATGTCGAGCCCGGCGTGGCCTTTGAGGAGCTGGCGGATCATGCCGACCGCCTCCCACGCTGCGATCGCCAGCGCATACGCGCCGACGAGCCACGGGGCGGTTTCTCGGGCAGGGGTGGTGAGCAGGATCAGGCCGACCATCGCGATCAGCAGGGTCGCGAACACCAGCGGATACGCCTTGGCTGCGGCAGAAACTCGTCTCACGCTGCAAGCTTCCCAGCTCGCGGGCGTCGGCGCATCGCAGGCGGGCCTTGCCTCAGCATGCTTCGGTCTCGGCCGAGGGCGTGGTTCAGAGCAGCAGCGCCCCCAGCCCAGCAGCTCCCAGCACCACCGCCCAGGCGGGAGCCTTCCACGCGGTCAGTGCGACGAATGCCACTGCGACGATTACGAGAGAGTGCGGTCCGGTGACGCCCTCGTTGAACACCGGATCGTACAGGGCCGCCGCGAGCAGGCCGACGACTCCCGCATTCACGCCCTTCAGCGCTCGCTGCACCCTCGGGGCTCGGCGCAGCCGATTCCAGAGCGGCAGTACGCCGATGATGAGGAGGGCCGAGGGGAGGAAGATCGCGACGAGGGCGATCGATGCTCCGAGCGCCCCCGAGGGGCCGCTCGTCGTGACCGCGCCAAGGAAAGCGGAGAACGTGAACAACGGACCAGGCACCGCCTGCGCGGCTCCGTACCCGGCCAGGAACGCGCCGGGCTCTACGAGCCCTGTCTGCACCGTCTCCGCCTGCAGGAGCGGCAGCACGACATGGCCGCCCCCGAACACGAACGAGCCCGCACGGTAGAAGAGGTCGAACAGACTGAGTGCCGCATCTCCTGTCGCTGTTGCGAGGATCGGGAGGGTCACCAGCAGCAGGGCGAACGCGATCAGGCAGCCGATCGAGACGCCCCGGTGCAGGCGCACCGGAAATCGATCCTCAGTCCTGGCGGGTGCCCCGGTGTGCGCGGTGCGCGCAAGGAACAGCAACCCGGCGATGCCCGCGGCGATCATGGCACCAAGCATCGCGAGCGGGCCCGGCACGAGCAGCACGAGCACCATGACCGCGACCGCGATCGTCGCGCGACGAGCATCGGGGGTGAGCGATCTTGCCATGGCGAGCACAGCGTGGGCGACTACCGCGACCGCAGCCGCCTTCAAACCGAGTACCCAGCCCGCCTGCGAGAGATCCCCGCTCGCGCCGATACCGAGCGCGAAAGCGAAAAGCAGCATGGCTGAGGGGAGCGTGAAGCCGGCCCAGGCGACGAGCATGCCGAGGATACCGGCGCGCTGCAGGCCGATCGCCATGCCGACCTGACTCGACGCCGGCCCGGGCAGGAACTGGCACAGCGCGACGAGATCCGCGTAGGCGCGGTCACTGAGCCATCCTCGCCGCTCGACGAACTCGGTGCGGAAATAGCCGAGGTGAGCGACCGGCCCGCCAAACGACGTCAACCCGAGCCGCAGGAACACGAGGAAGACCCGTCCCGATGAACCCGGGAATGGGCGAGACGCAACTGAATCAGGGAGTCCCATCCCACCAAGTCTGCCGTTGAGCCCGCGCTCTGGAAAACAACTCGCCAGCTGACACCTAACGTTCATATTGGTTCGCATGACTCCGAAACGCATTTGCCTCCTTGCTCCCGGATCTACCCCGTTCCCCTCCAGTGCTCTCGGCAACAAGATGGAAGCCGTCTGGAGCTCAGGGCTTGAGCCAAGCCTCGGATTCCTACCTATCGGATGTGACGGTTTCGATGCGCGTGATGAGCGCCGGTGACGGCTACAAGTATCTGCTGCGCTCCGTCGTTGCAGGCGACGGCGACCGGAGCCTTTCGACGCCGCTGACTCGCTACTATGCCGAGGTCGGGAATCCTCCCGGCAGCTGGCTCGGCTCTGGCCTCGCCCAGCTCGGCGAAGGTCGCATCACTCCCGGCGAGGAGGTATCGGAGCAGCAGCTCCAGCTCCTCATCGGGATGGGCTGCGACCCGGTGACAGGCGACCCGCTCGGCCGCGCCTACCCGGTGTACAAGACCCCGGCCGAGCGCATCGCCGAGCGTGTCGAGGCTCTTGACGCGGATCTCGGCCCGGCCTCGCGTGCGGAAGCGATCGCCGAGATCGAGGCCGAAGAACACGGACGCGGAACGAGGAAGGCCGTCGCGGGATACGATTACACGTTCTCGCTGCCGAAGTCGGCGTCGGTGCTGTGGGCGGTCGCTGACGCCGGAACCCAGGCGCTCATCGCCGAAGCGCATCACGCGGCGATCGCCGAGGTGATCGACTTCATGGAACGAGAAGTCGCCGCGACCCGTGTTGGCATGACCGGCGCCGACGGTGGAGCGGTCGCGCAGGTCGATACCTTCGGTCTCGCCGCGACCGCCTATGACCACTACGACTCCCGTAGTTCCGACCCTCACCTTCACACGCACGTCGTCGTGTCGAACAAAGTGAAGACCACGCTGGACGGGCGGTGGCGGTCTTTGGATGGGCGGCCGATGCACGCCGCGACCGTCGCGCTCTCCGAACTGCACGAGGCGATCATCGCCGACCACCTCACCCGACTGCTCGGAGTGGAGTGGGAGGCGCGGGATCGCGGCCGCGACCGCAACCCCGCCTGGGCGATCTCGACGGTGCCGGAAGAGCTCGTGCTCGAGTTCTCCACCCGCGCCCGCCAGATCGACGCCGAGAAAGACCACCTCATCGCGGAATACGTCGAGAAGCATGGGCGGCAGCCCTCGGCCGCGGCGATCATCAAGCTCCGTGCTCAAGCCACGCTGTCCACCAGGCCCGAGAAGCAGGTGCGATCCCTTGCCGACCTCACGACCGAGTGGCGCAAGCGCGCCACAGCACTGCTGGGGCGGGACGCGTCGGAATGGGTGCGAGAGGCGATCCCGGCAGCACCCGCACGGGTGCTGCGCGCCGACGACCTTCCCTTGGATGAGATCGAGAAGATCGGCCGCGCCGTGATGGAGGCCGTTGGTGAGAAGCGGTCGACCTGGCACCGCTGGAACCTGACCGCCGAGGCCGCACGGCAGACGATGGAGTACCGCTTCGCGACAACACGGGATCGCGAGGCCGTCAGCGGGATGGTCGTCGATGCCGCCGAACACGCCTCGCTGCGACTGACTCCGCCGGAACTCGCGTCGACGCCGGCCCGGTTCCAGCGTCCGGATGGGTCGAGCGCGTTCCGCCCCCGCCACGGCATCCTGTATTCCTCCGAGGCGCTGCTCGATGCGGAGAAGCGGCTCCTCGAACGCTCCCGAACCCTGACCGGCCCCGAGCTCCCGCTCGCCCTCATCGAGAAGGTCACGAGACGCCCGGACAGGGAGGGGCGGATGCTCGGCTCTGACCAGGCCGACGCGCTCACACGGATCGCGGTCTCAGGCCGTCAGCTCGATCTCCTCGTCGGCCCGGCCGGCACCGGGAAGACGACCGCGATGCTCGCGCTCCGCACCGCCTGGGAACAGCAGCACGGCACCGGCTCCGTGGTCGGACTCGCCCCGTCAGCGGTCGCTGCGGAAGTGCTCGCCGGAGATCTCGGGATCAAGACCGAGAACACTGCACGGTGGTGGACGCTACACATCATGACCGGCAGCACCTTCCAGACGGGTCAGCTCGTGATCGTGGACGAGGCGAGCCTCGCCGGCACCCTCGCACTCGACCGCATCACCGGGGCTGCGGCGAAAGCCGGCGCGAAGATTCTGCTCGTCGGCGACTACGGGCAGCTCCAATCCCCGGCAGCGGCAGGTGCGTTCGGGCTCCTCGCCGGCGACCGCCCTGACACCCCGGAGCTTTCCACGATCCACCGCTTCACGCACGAATGGGAGAAGACCGCATCGCTACGCCTCCGCCTCGGAGAACCCGACGTGATCGATGTCTACCAGGACGCCGACCGGATCATCGGCGGCACCACCGACGACATGACCGCCCGCGCCTACGAGGCGTGGAGGGCGGACCGTGAAGCCGGGATCGAGTCGATCCTGGTCTCGGACTCCGGCGAAGCGGTTGCAGCGCTGAACCTGCGCGCCCGTACCGAGCTCATCCTCGCCGATGTCGTGAACCCGCTCCGAGGCGAAGTCACGCTGAACGGCGGCGTGCAAGCGGCTGTGGGTGACACGGTGATCACGCGGAAGAACGAGCGGAAGCTGCGCACCCGGTTCTCGTGGGTGCAGAACGGGAACAGGTGGACGATCACGAAAGTGCGCCCCGACGGATCAGTGACCGTGCGCCCCGCCGGCCCAGGCCGTGGCGAGTCGATCGTGCTCCCCGCCGACTACGTCGCCCAGCACCTCGACCTCGGCTACGCGGTCACGGCGCATCGTGCGCAGGGCATCACCACTGACACCTCCCACGTCGTGGTCGAGCCGACGACGACGCGGGAGAATCTCTACGTCGCCATGACCCGCGGACGCCAGTCGAATCAGGCGTACGTGGTCCTGAACCGGCCCGACGACCATGCCGCCCCGCACCCCTCGGACAGCCCCGACGCCACCGCCCGCTCGGTGCTGTTCGGAGTGCTCCAGCATGTCGGCGCCGAGCTCTCCGCCCACGAGACCATCACCGACGAGCAGGAGACCTGGGGGTCGATCGCCCAGCTCGCCGCCGAGTACGAGACCATCGCCGCGGCCGCCCAGCACGACCGGTGGGCAGGTCTCGTCCGCACCAGCGGCCTCACCGAAAGCCAGGCCGAGGCCGTCATCGACTCGGAAGCGTTCGGCGCCCTCGCCGCCGAGCTGCGTCGCGCCGAGGCCAACCACCACGACATCGACCGGCTCCTGCCACGCCTCGTCTGGGCGCGAGGATTCGAGGACGCCGACGACGTCGCCTCCGTCATCCACCACCGCCTCGCTCGGGCGACTGCCCGCCCGGCTGGGTCCGGGCGCAACCGCACGGCCTCGCGTCTCATCGTCGGCCTCATCCCACACGCCGACGGTCCCATGAGTCGGGACATGCGCGACGCTCTGGATGAGCGCCACCGCCTCATCGAGGCCCGAGCCGATGCCGTCCTCGACACCGCTTTGCAGTACAACGAGCCCTGGACCAGCGCGCTCGGGCCGATGCCGAACGACGCACCCGGGAAAAGTCTGTGGCGGCGGCGTGCACGGGTGATTGCGGCCTACCGCGACCGGTACGCCATCACCGACCCGATGCCTCTCGGCGCCTCACCCGATTCGACCGCTCAGAAGATCGACCGCGCCCGCGCGGAAGCAGCACTTCGTGCACTCAACACTCAACCGAGTCCGGCTCCGGAGCGGCGATCGGCACAGCGGATCACCCCTGAACGGGGCTTGTAGGCGGGCTCCCGCGCAGAGAGGGCCACGCACCGACTCGTGTGTGGGGCCCTCAGGGGAACGCGGGTGGTGGCCTACATGGATCGCGTGTGCCCGGTCCCGTGCGGCGTCGGCGGGCGGGAGAACTCCGGGCCCAGCTCCGAACGTTCGACTCCATGTTCCGGTGGGCGACGGGTCAGGTGCTCGACGTCCGTGGCATTCGTGACGACATGGGCTGTCCCATCGCGCAGCAGCATGTGTGGTCCCGCGCTGGTCACCGAGGTCACCGGACCGGGCACCGCGCCGACGCCGCGGCCCAGCACGCGCGCTTCGGCCGCGACACGGAGTGAACCTGAACGCGCTCCTGCTTCCACGACGACGCTGGCTTCGGACAGAGCCGCCATGAGTCGTCCGCGGGCCAGGAACCGATGCCGCGTTGGGGTTGCGCCCGGCGGGATCTCGCTCATCAGCAGGCCGACGTCCGCGACACGGTCCAGCAGTTCCCGGTGGCCGGCCGGGTAGGGGCGGTCGACGCCACCGGCCAGTACCGCGATCGTGTCCCCGCCCGCAGCCAGAGCGGACCGGTGGGCCGCGCCCTCGATCCCATATGCGCCCCCGGCGACGACTACATGCTCGTTTCCGGCGAGATCGGCGGCCAGCTCGCCAGCCACGTGTTGTCCGTAGGAGGTTGATGCTCGCGCGCCGGTGATCGTCACGAGGTCCTCCATCGGACGTGCGAGGAACGATGTCGCGCCTCGTGCCCACAGCACGTACGGGGTGCGATCACCGAGGTCTGCGAGGGTCTTCGGCCAGTGCTCGTCATCCGGTACCAGCACGGTGAAGCCGCTCTTCTCGATGCCGTGCATCCGCTTCGCCACATTTTCCAGTCGGTGTGGTAGCGCCAGGCGATCACGCCACATCGTGGCGTCCACACGGTTCATCCCTGGGATCGTGTCCCCGTCGTCGATGAGCCGCAGTGTCTCGATCGCACCGACGTGGGAGAGGACACGGCCGGTGACGGGATCATCTGGCTCGGCAAGGATCGACAGCAGCATGCGCGCGGTGCGCTCGTCGTGGGCCAGGTCGGTGATCGCGGACATGATCTGGGCTCCTTCTCGGTCGGATGACGTCGAGAAGGTGCACGGCACCGGTCAGAGGCGGGTATGTGCGGGCGGTTACGCCGCGACGACGGAATGGCGAGCGACTCGGCGATCCCGCCACTCTGCGGCCCGGACGCGGAGCAGCAGCACCAAGCTGACCGGGCCCATGATCGCGAACTTCATCGCGTTCCAGACGCACAGCAGCACCAGCAGATGCAGCCAGCCGGGTCCGCCATCCTCGATCAGCACTCTCAGGATGCCCGCGACGTACAGGTAGGGGATGACCAGCAGCATCGCCGGGAGCCCCCACTTGAGCCCGCGGCGGGTGCGAATTGCATCGAGCACGATGTTCGTGGGCATGGAGCGGCGCAGGAAGTAACGGGTGTGGACGCTGGCGGTCCAGATCAAGCGGAACATGAGCGCAGTCCTCTCCTCGTCTCCGACGACAAGGAATCAAGAAGGACCGCTCCGGCCGTGGCCGTCTGGTCGTCCCATCGCGTCCGGCGATGGTCAAGCAGGTAGAGGCCGCCTACCATCAGGTTACTCCCACCGCTCTCTCTGTGGAAGGGGGCGCCAGCCCAACGTCTGGACGGGCTATCGAGTGCTCGACAGGAAACGTTCTTGATTCGTGACGAGGACGCGCGTCGAATCCTCAAGGTCCGTGCCCCACACGCGCGCGAGGGCGAGGGCTACAGACTCGAGTTCGTCTGGGTGGACCGGGCGTCCGCCGTTCTTCGCATACGGTCCGTCGGTCTCCAACAGGACGCGATCGCGAGGAATGGCTTGGATCAGCCCTGGGAACTTGCGGGATCGTGTCATCGCGATGTTGATGGAGAAGTAAAGCCCCGCCTGTAGCGCGTCGTCAACGAGACCCAGGGGGCCGGTGTACCAGTGCAGGATCGCTGGCAGCCCCGCGTCGGACAGGCGGCCGATGACGTCCTTCTCGGCGCCTCGACTGTGGACAGTCAAGGGGTGTCGTCCGGGTTGAGCTTCCGTCAGCACGACGTCGAAGACTCGCTGCTGAGCCTTGGCGGTGGAAACACCCGCCCGTGAGTAGTCGAGACCGACTTCACCGATCCAGCGTGTTTGTGGAACGAGACGGAAGAACCGAGCGAGGTCGTTCGGACTGAACGAGGCCGCACGGAGCGGGTGGAGACCGAGGGCCACGTGGACATGGTCGCGTCGGCCCAGCCGTGTGCGGAGTCGTCGGTACTCGTCGGGGTCCTCGGTCACCGCAACGATCGCTATCCCAGCCTCATCCGCCGCGCGGAGCATCGCGACGGGGTCGGCGTACGCGGCCACATGGCAATGGGTATCGAGGAGGCGCGCTGGAGTCACTTCAGCCCCTGCACGATCTTGGCGGTGGCGCCGGTCGCTCCGTCGAGCCATGCTCGAAGTTCGTCGATGCCACTTCGCCACACGCGTAGGAACGCGCGGTGCTCGCTGCCTGGGATCGGTCCGTTGCGGAAGATGTCTCGGTCTGGGCGGTCGGCGTAGACACCGTTGATGACTGCACGCAGGTCCGCGGCGCGGCGCGTGTTTCGGTCGAGGAGATCCTTGCCGCTGAGCGCGTCCCACGCGTAGCCGTCGGCGCTGTCCCAACCGACATGGGCCATGGACGAGCGGCGGATGAGGCAGGGGAAGCAGTATCCGCAGTTCCCTTGGTCTCGTTCGGCATAGCGCGCGGCCTCCGGGTGGGAACAGGAGATGCTGTCGGGCGCTAGCGAACGGAGCAGGTCGGGGTTCTTGGAGCCTGCGAGGATTTCCCCCTTGGTCTTCAGGCGGAACGGGTTCAGGATCGGGTTGCGTACGCCGACGCTGTCGGCGGCATCGCGGAGCAGGCTTAAGAACTGCGGGTGGGTCGTGCGGGTGCTGTAGCTACCGGATCGAGCGCGGGTGAGGGGGACGTTGATGCCGATGAATCCGTTCTCCGGGATGTATACGGGCACGTCGGGGCCTACGGACGACGCGAGGGCAAGGCCCGCGGTGAGGAACAGCATCGACCTCGCTCGAGTCGTTGTTTCGCGTCCTTCAGGGAGAGGACGTGCTTGCCCGGCGGAGGCAGGGGCTGGCCGAAGAAAGAGGCTGCGGACTTCCAGGCGCTCTGCGCCGTAGTGGGCGCGAAGCGCGGCGATCAGTGTTTTCTGCGCGGTGGAAGCTTGGTCGCCCTCGTTGTGGGAGATGAGACAGAGACGGCGGTCCTGGTCTTCTTCGAGCAGGTCGATGACGCCGGTCAACGAGTCAAGACCTCCGGAGAAGAGGCTGACGGCATCGACTTCCGCGACAGGGGTGACGTCGTCGGGCACGCCTCGCACGCCGTCCAACGGTGATCGGCTTTCGCTGTAAGGCGTCAGTTTCCAGCGGTCACCGGTCAAGAAGTCGAGTGTCTCGCTCCACGGCCCTTCGCGCCAGGAGTCGACCTCTGCCACCGGCAGTTCTGCAGAGAGTTCACGTGTCCATACGTCGGCTGCGGTGTCGCGTCGGGTGGCTTTGTCCATGCAGTAGACGGAGGCGCCGAGGAGAAAGAGATCCAGAGCCTCTCTCGGAGCTCGCCAACCGTTGAAGAACCGCGACCCGGCACGGCTCCCGAGTTGAATCGTCGACTCCGCGCTCCCGGGTATCCAGTCGAGTAGTCGTAGTTCTTCCGGCCCGGTGGGCGTTGCGGCGTCTGGGTGGGTGCGGACTCGGTAACTGGTCATGTGCGCTCCTGGTCTTCGAGGGCGGACAGGAGTTCGTAGGTCGAGGCGATGGAACGCTCGGCGATGGTCCGCCCCTCTGCGCCACTCCAGTCGACGGAGAGCGGATCGGCCGGCAGCTCGATCGCCACTAGATCGGCGATGATCTGACGCATTTCCTGGTCTGCCTTCCGCATCGCGACCGGATCGGTCAGTCGACTGAGTCGTTCCGCGACGACGGGGACGCGGTTGTATACATACAGCGCTAGGAAGCGCTCCAGGATCATGCCCAGTTGGTCACGGTCCACACTGACCTGATCTAGCTCCTCCCACGCGTCGGCGTCGCCGAAGACCTCGTCCAGGACGTCGCAGGCGGCGTCGCGCGCCGCGCCGGAATCGAGGTCGTCGCCGGTGCCGGCGATGTAGGTGACGAGTTCGTCCAGGACGGTGAAGCGGTCCTGGCCGACCAGGTGCCCGAGTCCGAGCGCTGTGAGCGTCTGTCCTGGGGTCCCCGTTCCCAGCCCTGCGAGTAGGCCGCCGAGCCTGGTGATGCCCGAACGTCCTGCACGGGCTGAGGCCGTCGCACCGCCCGCGCCCCCGAGGAGAGGGACGTGTCGCGCGAGAACGCGATGGGCTCGCCCGGCCGAATCGGTCCGACCGAGCCCACGAACGTAGGCGTTTGTCGCGTGTTTGAGCGGTGTCCAGTTCCCGCCGGTACCCGCAGCTCGATCAGCTGACGTTCCCACTGCCCGCTCCCTTCGCCCTGGCTGACGCCTCCCGAGCCCTTTTCACGACGGTGCTGAGGCCGACGTTGTCGCTGTCCTCCCAGCGCTGCAACAGCGCGGTGACGTCTGGATGGTCGCGGGGAAGGCGGCGGACCGCAGCGGTTCCAGCCCGTTGAGGGATGGATGCCGGTGGTACGCGTTGGAGCGCGGCGCAAACGACGGTGACGATGTCCGGGTTCTTCTCCGCAAGCTCCAGCGCGGCCGTAAGCGCGACGGACCCTGGATCGCGTTGAACGCGGTCGAGTAGCGCCTCGACGAACTGCATTCGCTCGGTCGAATCCAGTGCTGCCACGGTTGGGTAGTGGCTGCGCCGGTTCGCCTCGACATCGGACTGTACGTCGGTGATCAGTCGTTGCAGATGCGGCGCGAGTCGCGACGCGGACACACCGAACGACAGCTTGTCGCGCGAGTATGTGAAGTAGGGGCGCAGGTCTGTGCCCGCAAAGGGCGGGTCGGCTCTCAGCCACTCGGCGATGTGATTCTTGTCTGCCCAGGTCTCCGCGTCAGACAGTTGGCTGTCGGCCTTCGGTTGTGTCGTCGGATTCTTGCGTTGCTTGGGCTCAGTTTCGGACTTCCTGCCAGACGTATCGGGGGTCTCGGGAACTGGATCGGTATTGCTCTGGCTTCCCCTAGCCCGGGCCTCAGCGGCGACGATCTCGGTGCATGCCCCCTCGGCTGCCATCTCCCAGTCAAAGAGCTTCTGGAAGTCGGTGTTGTACTGATCTTCCAGGACCATGAGCTTCGCGAGCACGGGCAGCTCGATGGGTGCGCCGCGTCGGGTTGCGCTTCGATGCTTCAGGAGCAGGTTGTTCAGGAACCGCTTCAACTGTCGGGGATTGCCGCGCAAGGATGCTCCGAGGACAGGTGAAATGTCGGCGGCCCACTTCAAGTCAGCAGCGAGACCGGGTGGGATGTCGTCGAGCACGGTCCCGGCGATGCCGGTGTTGAACGCGACCGCGAGACCGTTCTCGCGCCGCACCTCCGACGCCTTCTCAAGAACCTTATCGAAGGAAGACTCCGGCAGGTGTAGCTCCGCAAAGAGCAAGTTGACATATGTTTCGGCTTCTGGCTCCGCCAAGGGAGGGATCGCGACCTTGAGCTGGAGCATCTTCTCCAGGTAATCGCGACCGATGCCTGCCCCGTCGGGCTTCTTGAGCTCGGGATAACGCGAGTCGATCGCCGACTCGACGACGTTTTGATTCAGCGCAAGCACATACGCGGTCTTGGGAGTGTTCAAGAACAGTCGGATCGCCTCGAAGGTGTCGACAACCGTCTCGGGCAGGCACCGGTCGAGGTCGTCGATGAACACGACCACCGCCTCGCAGTCCGGAATCTGCTCGACCAACTTCGCGAACTCCCGACGGAACGCATCGACATCGCCTCGGGGTGTGGACGGCTCCGTGGCGGCTGCATCTTGCCTCTCATCAGACTCTTCGAAAGCAGCGTCGACCTGCTTGGCGGCGGCACCTGTTAACGCCGTCGCCACCTGCAAGGTGCCGGGGTCCATGTCCGGCATCGAGCCTTGGATGAACAGCGGCACGACCGTTGGCGCGGCAGCAGTCGCGGTTCGCCCGAGCCGGCGTCCCCACCGACGCAAGCCAGCAACGATCGCCCGGAGTTTGCTGACTTGTTCGGCGGCCTCCGGCACACGAACCGCGATCGTGTCCAGCACGGCGGTCATCAGCGCGATCTTGACGTCGTCGTGATCCTCGTATTGCCAAGGGCTGAAGTCGACGGTCAAGTACGGCGAGAGACGCTCCGCGTCCTGACGGTCGCTCTGCGCGTGCTGGTCGTCTTCTCCCCCGGGCAGAAGGGCGGCGAGTTCCTGCGCCGCGATCCGCATGAGACTGCTCTTTCCCGAGCCCCAATCGCCCAGCACCCCGATAGTCAGTGGAAGCAGCCGCGGTTCGGTCAGCGCGACGACGAGGCCGTCGACGAGGAAGTCAAAGCCCAGCAGATCGAGGTCCGCCTCGTTATCAGCCCACATGTGGATCTCCCGACGTCCGACAGGCCAGCGTCAGGAGGGATGACGAGATGGCTGTCGGAGTGCCCACCCAGTCGCCTGCGACTACATCGATCGTACGAGTTCGAGCCGCGCTTCGAGCGTGAACCAACTCTTCACGGGGCTTCACGCGGGGGAGCCTTTGCCGTGAGGTTCGACGAAGTGTGCCTGGAGGTCTGCAAGCGACACGTCCGCCTTTGTCAGAATCTCGGACGCGCAGACCGTGCAGTAGGTTCTCTGGCTCTGTGGTCCGTCTCGTACGACGAGGCACGGGTCGCCTTTGAGGATGACGTGTGCCTTCTTCCGGTAGCACTTCCGTCGACGTCCCGCGACCTCTGCGCTGACGTGTTTCAGGATGTTCTTCACTGCGGCCATCGGTTTACTCCTCGGTCGCTGTTCTGATCGTCTCGGCCACCTGGTCTCCGATCTCGTCCAGGGAGTCGTAGGCGGCCTGTAGCTGGTCGAGTGTCCACTTGTCTCGACTCCTCTTGCCCTGACCAGCGAACGTGTTGATCTCCCGGTTCAGCAGTACGTAGAGAGCGTCGGTGTTGTTACCGCGTGATGCCTTGATGGCGCGGCTGATGTCGAAGCCGGCACGGGCTAGGCCGAGGTCGGCGAGGATGCGCTGATGGATCGACTTCGAGCGGCTGTCAAGCCTGCTGCGCAGCGTCTGCCGCCTGACCTGTGGCTGGACGGGTACCGATTCAGCCGGCCTCTCCTCGTGCTCCTCGCGGTGCGCCGACTGCGCTCGCAGCATGTCTGCCGTGATGCCGAGTGCCCGGTATGTGAACCCGCCCGGACCAGGGGTGTCCAGCATTTCCTCGATGACTCGGTCGTCGGTGGGGTCCAGGAACGAACGATTGAGGAAGTGGCTGAGGCGCTCGTCCTGCGCGACGGGGTCATCGAAGCGCTGCGCGACCTGCTCGGGATTACCGCTGCCGGTTCGTCCGATAGAATCGTTCCCCTCGCCGCGGGTCCATCCTCGGACCATCTGTTGGTCCTGAGTGTCGAGGTCGCGGAACTCGTCCCACTGCTCTTCGTTGTTCAGGCCGACGTGCGACACGACGAAACCCTGGTTGTTGGGGCTGTTCGGATCGTTCAGCTCGACGGTGCGCATCACACGGCCGACGAACTGGATGTAGGGCGACAGTGAACGGTATGGGCGGAAGATCGCTGCCACGCTCAGCGGCGGGTGATCGAATCCCTCGCCGAGCATAGCCACCTGCACGATGACGTCGATCTGGTTGTTGCGGAGTTTGGCCAGCACCGCGGCCTTGCGATCGTCAGGAAGGTTGCTGTGGATGGCCTCGGCTTGCAGTCCCATCTCTTGGAAGATCGCGCGCACTTGGTCGGCGTGGTCGATCGACATGGCTGAGGCCGCGATCTGGTGGGGGAAGCCGGTCGCTGCCCGGAGAGACTGGAGCTTCTCGACCGCCTTCTCGGCGATGTGGCGGTTGCATTCGTCCGAGAGCGCGACCCCGCGACGGAACCAGGCCTCTTCCTTCAGGTCCAGGATCTGATCCAGTGTGTAGGTGTCGCTTTCACCGCGTGCCTGGAACGTGATCTCGGCCGGGTGCGCCGAGGCCGAGACGATGTGCTTGATGTAGCCGTTGAGCATCGCGCGGGCGAATGGGTAGCGATAGATCAGCTCGCCGAGCAGCTCCTTGTTGTCCGCGCGGAAAGGCGTGGCCGTCAGACTCACGAAGCGCGCCTGGGGAAACGCCCGCACGACCTTCTGCCAGCTTTCGGCGGCGACGTGGTGCCCCTCGTCGATGATGACGAGGTCGAAGAAGTCGTGCGGAAACTGTGACAGCCAGCGGTCGGCACTGCTCGCGAGCTGTTGGATGTTGGCGACGACGATGTGGCTGTTGACGCAGTCGTCCATGTTGGCCTTGGGGCCGTCGACGAGCGCCGTGAACGGTCCTGAGGTGAACGAATCGAGGACGCCTGCCTTCTTCCAGAAGCAAGAGGCGTTCGAGATGTTCAGGTCGGCGTAGAGACCCTGACGGATGGTGGTGTTCGGCGCGATGATGAGCGTGCGCTTGTGAGACAGGCTGAACGGGAGGATCGCCGCGACGCCCGTCTTACCGCAGCCGACCGGCAGCTGGATGATCGCCGGCGTCGCCTTCTGGGCGAAGTGCTCCACGGCGGCCTCGTAGGCCTCCTTTTGAGGTTCGCGGAGCTGCGGGTTGCCATCGATCTCGGCGTCCGCGGCGTCGAAGAAGCCAGCGACGACGTCCTTCGCCTTCTCGGCGGTGTTGTATTCGAGGCGGAACGGTTCCAGGTCGGCGATGCGATAGAAGCGGTACTGGCTGCCGGGGCGACGGACAGCGGTGAGCGTGCCCGCAGCGTCCCATCGCCGCAACGTGGCTGCTGAGACGCCCACGTAGGCGGCGGCCTGGGCGATGGCGAGGTAGTCGTCGTACTGGTCGCTCATAGTTCGTCAGGATATCACAGCTCCCCTCAACCTTATGCAACCCCTTCACCAGTTGTTCTCCGCACGTGCTTTTCGTTCACGGCCGTGCGCGTCCCGCGTGCGCTGCCCCGCCTCCAGCAGGTGTAGTCGGACAGTGCCGGCGGAGAATCCCAGGCGGGAACCCACGCGTTCGAGTGACTCGCCCGCGGAGTAGCGCCTTACCATCTCGTCCACCTCGGCAGCGGATGGGGTCCGACGCCGCAGCCGTATCCCCCGGGCCTGGAGTAGCGCAGCAAGTCGTTGCCGGCTGACATCGAGATCAGGGGCGATTTCGCGAAGAGTTGCCCCGGCTGCGTAGCGGGCTTCCGCCGCAAGTAGAGCTGCTTCGCTGACGCGTGTTTGTTTGCGGACGAGGGGGGCGCGACGCGCTGGATGAGCAGGGCGGCGCCTAATCTGTGGGTGCATCGCAGCCATGCGCATCAGCGGCGGGGCAAGTTTCGACAAGCCTCCCGCTAGGTCCACCAAAACCCCCGGGCGACCGGGGGTTTTGTGTTGGATGCGGACAGCCTGGACGGTCCTCCGCTTGCCGCCGTGCCGTAGCGTGGAGACATGAACCTCCTCGCGCGCGTCCTGTTGGTCGGCGTGCTGAGCGGCGCGATCAGCGGCGCACTCGCCTCGGAGGAGTCCGATCCCGATATCGCGGCTGCTGCCGCGTCGATGCCCTCGACCGACGCGTCC
>NZ_DEPK01000032.1:48753-55334 GCF_002358725.1 Microbacterium sp. UBA3394 | reverse complement strand
CACCGGGCCGATCGCCTCGTTCGCGGGCACGAGTCCGTTGAAGTTCGTATAGCCCGAGTACTCCCGCTCGATGCCGCCCCCGGTGACGTAGTCGCGCACGAAGGAGCGCGCGCCGTCGGCGCCGATCACCATGTCGGCGGTGTCGGTCGACCCGTCGGCGAAGGTGACCGTCACCGTCTCGCCGTCGTCTTCGATGGCCGTGGCCGTGCTCGAGAGGTGGATGCGGTCCCTCCCGAACGTCTCCATGAGCAGTCCCTGCAGGTCGGCTCGGGCGACCGGGTACGGCCGCTGCCCCGTGAGGGTCGTCACCGGCTCGAGCGAGAAGCGGCACATGACCTCGCCGGAGACGCCCTCGTAGTACGCCATGTCATCCATGCGGCCGCCGAGCGCGGCGACCTCCTCGGCCAGGCCGAGCCAGTTGAGCACCTTGACCCCGTTCGACCACAGCGACAGGGCGGCCCCCACCGGCTTGTTCTCGCGCATCTTGTCGTAGATGACGACGTCGTGCCCGAGGCGCTGCAGCGCGATGCCCGCGCTGGCGCCGCCGATTCCGGCGCCGATGATCAGGATCTTCATGTGGTGAACATTAGGAGGTGCGTGTCACGGGCCTGTTACACGGGGGCTTCGCGGAGCGGATCGGCGGATGACCGCGGCCATTACACTGGCGCGCATGACGGAATCCCCTCGCTCCGGCACCGAATGGTGGCGCACGGCGGTCATCTACCAGATCTATCCGCGATCGTTCGCGGACACGTCCGGTGACGGCATCGGCGACCTGCGGGGCGTCACCGAGCACCTCGACGACCTGGCCGCCCTCGGAGTGGATGCGCTGTGGCTGAGCCCGTTCCAGACATCGCCGCAGAAGGACGCCGGCTACGACGTCGCCGACTACTGCGATGTGGATCCGATCTTCGGCACGCTCGCCGATTTCGACGAGATGCTCGCCGGCGCGCACGCGCGCGGCATCCGCATCATCGTCGACCTGGTTCCCAATCACTCCTCCGACCAGCACGCCTGGTTCCAGCAGGCTCTCGCCGCCGCTCCCGGAAGCCGCGAGCGCGCGCGCTACATGTTCCGCGACGGCCGGGGCGACGACGGATCGGTGCCGCCGAACAACTGGGAGTCCGTCTTCGGCGGCCCGGCGTGGTCGCGCATCACCGAGGCCGACGGCACGGCCGGGCAGTGGTACCTGCACCTGTTCGACGCGTCGCAGCCCGACTTCGACTGGTCCAACCCCGAGGTGCAGGAGATGTTCCGCGGGGTGCTGCGGTTCTGGCTCGACCGCGGCGTCGACGGGTTTCGGGTGGATGTGGCCCACGGCCTGGTCAAGGCGGACGGCCTGCCCGACTACACGCCGCCGGAGGACGCCGCGTCAATGGGTGGCGAAGAGGCCGACGTGCCGTACTGGGGTCAGCCGGGCGTGCACGAGATCTGGCGCGACTGGCGCCGGGTGATGGAGGAGTACGACGGCGACCGCGCCCTGTGCGCTGAGGCCTGGATGCCCGGACCCGACATCACCGCGCTGTGGGTGCGCTCGGACGAGATGCACCAGGCGTTCAACTTCCCGTACCTCGAGACGGCGTGGCGCGCCGCTGATCTGCGCGAGGTCATCACCGACTCCCTCCGCGCCTTCGGCGGCGTCGGTGCGCCGGCCACGTGGGTGCTGTCGAACCATGACGTCGTGCGGCACGCATCCCGTCTCGCCCTCACCGCCGAGAACCCCCAGGGCGCCGGCATCGGGCCGAAGAGCAAGGGCAAGCCCGACCCGGTCGTGGGCCTGCGCCGTGCCCGGGCCGCCACCACCCTGATGTTCGCGCTGCCGGGCTCCGCCTACGTCTACCAGGGCGAGGAGCTGGGCCTGCCGGAGGTCATCGACCTGCCGGATGAGGCGCGTCAGGATCCGACCTGGTTCCGCACGGGCGGCGAGCGCTACGGCCGCGACGGCTGCCGTGTGCCCATCCCGTGGGTCTCGGATGCCCCCGCCTACGGTTTCAGTCCCGAGGGCGCGTCGTGGCTGCCGCAGCCGGCGGAGTTCGCCGGCTTCGCTCGCGACGTGCAGGAGGACGATCCGGATTCGACCCTGTGGCTGTACCGCACCCTTCTGGCCGAGCGGCGCGAGCGCGCGCTCGGCGCCGGCGAGCTGGAGTGGCTCGACGGATTCGGGGACGACGTCGTGGCGTTCCGGAACGGCGGGCTGACCGTTGTCGCGAACACGGGCACGGATGCGGTGACCCTGCCGTCGGGTGTCGTGGTGGCACAGAGCGGCCCCCTCGCCGGCGACACCCTGCCCGCCGACACCGCCGTGTGGCTCGCCGACGCGTAGGGCGCTTCGCCGACCCGCCCCTTTCTCGCCGAGCCACCCCCATCCACACCGGAGGAACGGGCCGGCTCGACGCGAAGGGGGTGGCTCGAGGCGAGGGAGCGAGCCGCGACGGGGGCGAGGTGACGACGTAGGCTCGGGACATGGCCTCCGACCTCGACACCCGCACCGACCTCGAACGCCTGTACATCGATCTGCACCGCCACCCGGAACTGTCGTTCCAGGAGACGCGCACCGCCGGGGTCATCGCCCGCGAGCTCGACGCGCTCGGGATCGAGTACGAGGAGGGCGTCGGCAAGACCGGCATCGTCGGGGTGATCCGCAATCCCGATGCGACGGGTGAGGCCGGGCCGACGGTGTGGCTGCGTGCCGACACCGACGCCTTGCCGGTGGAGGAGCGCACGGGACTCGACTACGCGAGCACCGCGCGCGGCACCGATCCGCAGGGCACGGATGTGCCGGTCATGCACGCCTGCGGCCACGACATGCACGTCAGCGCGATGCTCGGTGCCCTGCGCCGGCTCGTCGCGACCAGGGACGAGTGGGTCGGCACCGTCGTGGTCATCTTCCAGCCCGCCGAGGAGTACGGCGCCGGCGCGAAGGCGATGATCGCCGACGGCGTGCTGGATCGGTATCCGCGACCGGATGTGGTGCTCGGCCAGCACGTCACGCCTCTGCCCGCCGGCACCATCGGCGTGCGCAGCGGCACGCAGATGGCCGCCTCCGACGGCCTGCGCGTGACGCTCTTCGGGCGCGGCGGACACGGATCGCGCCCGCACGCCACGGTCGACCCGATCGTGATGGCCGCGGCCACGGTCATGCGGCTGCAGACGATCGTGTCGCGCGAGGTCGACCCGCGGGATGTCGCGGTCGTCACCGTGGGTGCGCTGCACGCGGGTCTGAAAAACAACATCATTCCGGCCGAGGCCGTGCTCGAGCTCAGCCTGCGCTACCCCGACGACGAAGCGCGGGAACGCGTTATGGAGAAGGTGGAGCGCATCGTGCGGGCCGAGGCCGCAGCATCCGGAGCCGAACAGGCACCCTCGATCGTCATCGACCACACGCTACCGCCGACCGTGAACGACGCCGGCGCCACGGAGCGCCTCAGCGCCGCCTTCGACCGCCACTTCGGTGAGGGAACGGTCGTCGACCCGGGCATGTTCACCGGCAGCGAGGATGTGTCGTGGTTCGCCCGCGAGTCGGGCGCCCCCCTCGTCTACTGGTTCTGGGGCGGCATCGACGCCGACGCCTATGCGGCCGCTGTCGCGGCGGACACGGTGGAGCGCGACATCCCGACGAACCACTCCCCGTTCTTCGCCCCGGTGCTGCAGCCGACGCTCGACAACGGCGTGGCGAACGTCGTGGTCGCCGCCCGCGAGTTCCTGGCCCCCCGCTGACCCACCCGGCGCCCGGCCCGGCCCCCGCCGCGGCCCGACCAGGCGCCCGCAACCCCAGCCCGGCCCCGCAACCCCAACCCGGCCCCGGCATCCCAGCCCGGCCCGACCACCCCGAAGGTCGGAGAATCAAGCCGATGTCGGAGGATTTCACGCCGATCCTCCGACATCGACGCGATTCTCCGCCGAACAAGACGGACGAACGCGGCCGGCGCCCAGCGACCACGGATGCTGCGCGGCGTAGCCTGGATGGTGTGAACTCCCCCGCCCTCTCGTCCGGCGGCGCACCCGCGGCTGCCGGGGCGCTCGACGCCGCCGCGCTCCGCGCCGACTTCCCGCTGCTGGCGGACCGCGCGAGCGATGAACCGCTCATCTACCTCGACTCGGCGGCGACCGCGCAGCGACCCCGGGCGGTCATCGACGCCGAGGTCGACTACATCGTGCGGGCGAACGCGGCCGTGCACCGGGGTGCGCACACGCTCGCCGCCGACGCGACCGAGCTGTTCGAGGATGCGCGCGCCACGGTCGCCGGATTCGTCGGCGCCGACGCCGATCAGCTCGTCTGGACCTCCGGCGCGACCGCCGGTATCAACCTCGTCGCGTACGCGATCGGCAACGCCACCGCCGGTCGCGGCGCTCCCGCGAGCGCCCGGTTCGCGCTGCGACCCGGCGATGAGATCGTCGTGACCGAGAGCGAGCACCACGCCAACCTCATCCCGTGGCAGGAGCTCGCGGCCCGCACCGGAGCGGTGCTGCGCCACATCGGGGTGCACGACGACGGCACGCTCGACCTCGACGCGGCTGCCGAGATCATCGGCGCACGGACTCGGGTCATGGCCTTCCCGCACGTGTCGAACGTGCTCGGCATCGTCAACCCGGTCGACCGGCTCGTCGCCCTGGCGCGAGAGGTCGGCGCTCTGACGCTGATGGATGCCTGTCAGTCGGCGCCGCATCTCGCCCTCGACCTGCCGGCGTCTGGCGTGGACCTGGCCGTGTTCTCGGGGCACAAGATGCTCGGCCCGAACGCGATCGGCGGCCTCTACGGCCGCGCGGACGTGCTCGAGGCGCTGCCGCCTTTCCTCACCGGCGGTTCCATGATCACGACCGTCACGCTCGACGAGGCGGACTACCTGCCCGCGCCGCAGCGCTTCGAGGCGGGCACGCAGCCGGTGTCGCAGGCCGTGGGGCTCGCCGCCGCCGTGCGCTATCTCGAGAACGTCGGCATGCCCGCAGTCCACGCGCACGAAGCGCGCCTGGAGCGGCGGATGCGCGACGGACTCCGCGAGGTCCCCGGCATCCGCCTGCTCGGCGACGCCGACGGCACAGAGCGCGTGGCGCTGGCCGCGTTCGACGTCGAGGGCGTGCACGCACACGACGCGGGGCAGTTCCTGGATGCGCGCGGCATCGCCGTGCGCGTCGGACACCACTGCGCCGCGCCCCTGCACCGCCGCTTCGGCATGACCGCATCGGTGCGGGCGAGCGCCACCCTGTACACCACCGACGCCGACATCGATGCCTTCCTCGACGCCGTCGCCGGCATCCGCCCGTTCTTCGGGGAGAGCTGATGAGTCTCGAATCCCTCTACCAGGAGCTGATCCTGGACCACTCCAAGCGCCCGAAGGGCAAGGGGATCGCCGAGGCGACCGAGCGGTCGGCGATCTCGCACCAGCGCAACCCGATCTGCGGCGACGAAGTGACGCTGCAGGTGCGGCTCACCGACGACGGCGCGGGAATCCGCGACGTCACCTGGGACGGCGCTGGCTGCTCCATCTCGCAGGCGTCGGCGTCGATGCTCGTCGCGCTCGTCGACGAGGAGCGCGACCTCGCCGACGGTGCCCCGATGCCGGTCGGCGACGCCCACGCCCTCATCGAGAGGTTCCGCGAGGCGCTGCGCTCGCGCGGCGCCATCCCGCTCGACGAGGAGACCTTCGGCGACGCCGCGGCGTTGTCGGGGGTATCGAAGTACACCGCACGCGTCAAGTGCGCGATGCTCGCGTGGGTCGCCCTCGAAGACACCCTCGCCCGCGCCTGAACCTCACCCGCGCCTGAAGCCTCGCCCGCGCCTGAGCCGTGCCGGCACCGCACCCGCCGGGTCAGCCGAGGATGTCGCGCCGTCGCAGCGCGAACGTCGCGACGGCGACGAAGGCCAGCGCGAAGCCCCACAGGAGCGCAAGGCCGGGCGCATCGAACCCGTTCCCGAGCGGCGACTGCCCGTATGCCCAGAAGAAGGGCGAGAAGCGCTCGAGGTCGGCGAGGTCCTCGCTGTTGTTCGCGACGGCCTGCACGACGAACGACGCCGCGGCCACTCCCGCTCCGGCGCCGATCGCCCACGACCGCGCGCCGGTGATCGCGCCGGCGGCGAGCGCGACCGCGGCGAAGAGGAAGCCGAGCCCGGTCCACGCCGCCACCTCGGCGACGATCCGTCCCACCTCGAGATCGAGCTGCGACGGTTCGTTCAGCACCAGCAGCGTCGCGAGCACCACGGCGCCGACCACGAGCACGCGCACCAGCACGGCCGCGGCGCTCTCCAGCGCGTACTGCACCCGACCGACGCCGTGGGCGATGGTGAGCTCGAGGCGACCCGACTCCTCCGCACCGGCGATGACGGATGCGCCCCACGACACCGCGGCCACGGCCATGAGCGCGAAGCCGACGAGGCCGAAGAAGGTCGCCTGGGTGTATCCGGCGCCGGAGGTGATGTCGTCGTAGCCGAGGGTGCGGACGAGCTCCGGCGGCAGGCTGTCGAGCATTCCGGCGAGCTCGGGGGTCTGCATCGACGGAAAGAGGGGCAGGTACACCGCCATCACGACGATCATCCCGGCGCACCACCCGGCGGTTCCGCGCCACCCGTCGACGAGCCAGCGGCG
>NZ_DEPK01000032.1:0-48368 GCF_002358725.1 Microbacterium sp. UBA3394 | reverse complement strand
CGTCCGTACAGGTCGAGCACGGACTCCTCGAGGTCCGGTTCCTCGACGGTGAGTTCGCGCACCGTGAAGCGCGCGAGCGCCTTGACGACGGGGTCGATGTCGCCGCGCGCCGTGGCGGCGAGGTGGATGTCGCTCCCCACCGCTCGCACATCCATCGCCTCCACGCCGGTCGGCGCGAGCGCGTCGCGCACGGATTCCGCGGCGCCCTCGACGGTGGCTCGGATGCGCCGCACACTCGCGATGCGAAGCGACGCGACATCCCCTTCGGCGACGAGCCGGCCGTCGGCGAGCACCGCGACGTCATCGGCGGCCTGCTGGATCTCGCTCAGCACGTGGGAGCTGAGGAGCACCGTCTGGCCCGCGTCGCACGCCTCGCGCACCATGGCGAGGAACTCGCGCTGGATGAGCGGGTCGAGGCCGCTGGTCGGCTCGTCGAGCACGAGGAGCTCGGGCCGGTGCATGAAGGCCTGCACGAGCCCGAGCTTCTGCTTGTTGCCCTTGGAGAGGGTGCGCACCGGGCGGGTGAGGTCCAGACCCAGGCGCTCCGCGAGGGATTCGATCATGCCCGGTTCGACCGGCCCGCTGATCTCGGCGAGGTGGCGCAGGAGCGCGCCGCCCTTCACGCGTCCTTCCAGGCGCAGCTCTCCCGGCACGAATCCGATGCGTCGTCGCAGCGCCGCGCCGCCGGCACGCGGCGACTGCCCGAGCACAGTGATCTCGCCGTCGGTGGGCCGGATCACATCCAGCAGCAGCCGCAGGGTCGTCGTCTTGCCCGCGCCGTTGGGGCCGATGAGGCCGAAGACCGATCCTCTCGCGACGGTCAGATCCAGGCCGTGCAGCGCGATGTGCGCACCGTAGGCCTTGCGCAGGCCGCGGGTGTGGATCGCCGTCGCATCCGCCATGCCCGCACCCTACTCCTCGGCGCGTGCCGGCGGTGGGATCAGCCCAGGCCGGTGCGGTGCTCCTCGGGGTCGGATGCGCCGGCGACGGGCTTGCCCGACAGACCCACCGATCCGGATGCCGGGTTCTTCGACAGCGCGGCTCCGACGGCGACCGATTCGTCGACGTCGACATAGCGGGGGCGCAGCTGCACGGCGTGCGGCGTCTTCTGCTCGCGCTTGGCCTTGCGCGAGCTGTAGGCCAGGTTCAGCACCTCGACGAAGATCGCGAACGCCATCGGGCCGTAGATGAAGGCCTTGTCGATGTGGAAGCCGAAGCCTTCCGCGACGAGGAACGCACCGATCAGCAGCAGGAATGACAGGGCGAGCATCTTCACCGTCGGATGGTTGTTCACGAACGCGAAGATGAACCGGGCGGCGAAGAGCATGATGCCGAACGAGAGCACCACGACCGTGATGATGATCACGAGGTTCTCGGTCATCCCGACCGCGGTGATCACCGAGTCGAGCGAGAAGACGATGTCCAGCAGCAGGATCTGCGCGATGACGGAGCCGAAGGTGACGGTGGCGACCTTGCCGCCCGCACCGTGCTCGTCTTCGGCCCCCTCGAGCTTGTGGTGGATCTCGGTCACGGCCTTGTAGACGAGGAAGAGACCCCCGGCGATGAGGATGATGTCCTTCCACGAGAAGCCCATGCCGAAGAGGGTGAAGACCTCCTCGGTCAACGTGATGATCCATCCCGCGAAGAGCACCAGCACCACGCGGATCAGCATCGCCAGCGTAAGGCCCAGGTTGCGTGCGCGGGCCTGCTGCTCCTGCGGGAGCTTCGAAGCGAGGATGGAGATGAAGATGACGTTGTCGACCCCGAGCACGACCTCGAGCACGAACAGCGTCAGGAAGACGGCGATGAGGTCCGGGGTGAAGTCGAACGAGAAGTCCACGCCGCCATCGTAGGCGACGAGCCCCGGGGAAGACCGGAGCCCGTCGCGTTGCCTGCGCGCTGGTCAGGCGGAGATGAGCTCGCGTTCGAGGCGGGCGTAGCTGGCCTCCATGCCGTCGGTCATTCCGGTGGCGAGAACCATGTCACGGGTCTCCTTGTCGGGGTACTCGATCAGCGTGGTGGTGAGCGTTGCGCCGTCCTCCTCATAGAGGGAGAGGTCGTTCGTCGTCGACGGGAAGTCGGTGCCTGTCATGTGCTCGGTCGTGACCGAACGGCGGGGGGCCTCGCTCACGAGCGTCTCACCGTCGAAGCCGAACGGCTCACCCTCGGTGCCCTCCAGCGGCTCCCACGCGTAGCGGTAGCGTCCGCCGACGGCCGGGTCGATCTCGCAGACCGACATGCGCCAGCCGTCCGGGCCCAGCAGCCACTGCTTCATGAGTTCGGGCTCGGTGTGCGCACGCCACACCAGCTCGCGCGGGCCGTCGATGAGGCGGGTGATGCGCACGTGCGTGTCGGTGAGGATCTCGGTGCGGGTCCCCTTGCCATGCGCGTACTCGCGCAGCCCCTGCAGCACGGTGTCCAGCTGGTTCATCGCGAGCGTCGAGCCCTCGACCGCGCCCATGGCGACGACCTGCTCGAGCGCCTCGACCGAGGGATAGTGGCTCACACTGGTCAGGCGCGATCCGGCGTCGGTCGCCTCGAAGGTGAACACCATCCGCCCGGTGGGCATGTCGGCGTTCACGACGCCGTGCTCGTCGGCGAAGGAGTCGAGCACGGTGAACGAGGTTCCGTCGTCGATCTGCACGAACTCCCAGACGCCCCCGAAGCGCTCGCCCTTCGGGGAGGTCATGACGTACGACGCACGGCCGCCGGGCGCGAAGTCGAATTCGCGGAAGGTGGAGGGGTAGCCCGGAGGGCCCCAGAACCGCTCGAGCTGAGCAGGTTCGGTGAACGCTCGCCAGAGCCTGTCGACGGGGGCGGCGAACTCGCCCACGAGGGTCATGGTGAGAGCTTCTGGATCGCTGGTGACGGCGGTGACGGGCATGACGTGCTCCTCAGATGGTGGATGCCGGTGGCGGCGTGGGTGTGGATGACGGCGGGGTTTCGGGCTCGGCCAGGAGCGCGTCGAGGCGGTCGATGCGGGCACGCCACATCTCTTCGTAGCGGGCCAGCAGAGCTCGAGCGCGAGCGATCATGGCCGGATCCGCGCGCACGAGGCGCTCGCGTCCCTCCGCGCGCTTGATGATGAGCTGCGCGGCTTCGAGCACGGCGACGTGCTTCTGCACCGCCGCGAACGACATGTCGTAGTCGCGCGCGAGGGCCGAGACGGAATGCTCTCCGGTGAGGGTGCGCCGCAGGATGTCGCGGCGGGTAGCCGCCGCGAGCGCCTGGAAGACGCGGTCGATCTCGTCATCGGTGAGCTCCGTTTGTGCAACCATTTGGTTGTACATTAGCGATCGAGATCTTCCGCGTCAAGGGTCGATTTGTCGGGAACGCGTTCGAGTGACACAAACCGGCCATGCGTGACACAGGCGGGCGGTCGAATGACATCGAGTGTCACGACACGCCGATGACGACGACGGGTAGTACTTCGCCGAGGAAGAACATCGGAACTGGATAGAGGAGCGATGGGGCTCCGATCAGCCCATCGTCCTCGCAACGTCAGACGCCGACTTCGCTTGCGAGAGGTGATGCGGGTGCTCCCAGTAGCTGGACCTCAGCAGATCGTCCCCCGACGCCAGACATCGTCGACTGAGCTTCACTGGATTTCGCGCCAGGACGACAGCACGCATCAGAAGTCCGGCCATCACGGATGGGCTGTCGTCGGACGGGATCTCGGCGATCGAGACTGGGCGGCGATTGATCCTCAGCCCTTGCGTAGGTCGAAGGGCGTCCGCTTCAGATTCACGCCCAGCCTGTATTTCTGGCAACCGACCGGGACACACGTGTGGTGCGAGTCTCAGGAGGAGCGCTGGGAGGTCCTCTGGTTGGAGTTCAGCGGACAGGTTGAGAAGCTGTGGGCGCAGCCGGTAGCGATTACCTTCGGGCACGGATCGCGGCTATCGGGGTACTCGCACTTTCCTGATCTGATGGCGTTCTTCACAGATGGCTCGTACGGCCTGCTCGACGTGCGTCCCGCCGATCTGATCGACGACGCGGCGCGCGTTCAGTTCGGTGAGACCGCGGCCGTTTGCGATGCGCTCGGGTGGCGCTACCGGGTGCTGACAGGCCACGACAAACGAGCGACCGGCAACCTCGACAGCTTGTCGGCGTCTCGCCACGACCGCTGCCGACCTGGCCACCAGACGGAAACGCTCATCCTGAGCGCAGCGCGCGGAGGGCGAAGCCGCGGCGATCTCTGTCAGATCGCCTCTCCCGATTGCCCGCCACTCGCGTGCGCGTGGGTAGACAACCTTGCATGGCGCCGACTACTTCACGTCGATCTCGGTGGTGTGTTCAGTAGCGAGACGGTCTATACGACAACCGAAGCGGCATCGACAGGAGCGGCGGCATGACCAGCGAGGAGTACAAGCTCAAGCTCGGCGACAAGGTCGAGATAGGTGGGGATCTTTGGGTATGGGAGCGGGTGCGCCGAGGCGTGGAGGCAACACTTCGACGCGACGGCGCCGAGGACGATTGGCTGGTCATCTCGATGCCCGAACTCATAGGCTTCGCTGGCACCGCCCGTCGACAGTCGAGCACGCCGCTTCGCCCCACCGCAGGGGACTGGCCAGCTGACGTGCTCGACATGGAAAAGCACCTGCTCGAGGTCTTCCGCGGCGTGCCAATGGACCCGAACGCGGTCGGGGCGCGTCCGGGGTACGACCTCACCCAAACGACGCAGGAGCAGCGCATCACTGCGAAGGTCGCTGAGTTGGCTGGGACCTCGCTTGCGCGCAGCCGCAAAGCGCTGTTCAACTACTGGAAGGTCTACGAGTCGGAGGGCGTCGCCGGGGTGGATGCTCGGTTGCACCCGAAGGGTCAGAAACGGTTGGTGATCAGCAAGGCGGATCCTCGCCTCGTCGCCGTCATCGATCGCGAGCTCGACCGTCGAACCAACCTGCACACGAGCAGCCGCCGTCACTGCGCCGCCCTCGTGCGGCGCACGCTAGAGGCGATGTACCCAGGCGACGCGATCTGCGACGTGAAGGCCACAACCCTCCAGGGATACATCAACGAGCGGGATGCCGGCCGATACAGCTTCGCGAAAGCGACGACGCGTCGCAACACATCCAACAGTCCGGATCGGGAGTACTTCTCCGGCAACACTCATCGTCTCGGACAGGTGTGCGAGATCGACTCGACGACGCTGGACGTCTTGGTGTGGGATGAGAAGGGCAACGAGTTTCGCCCCGTCGTGACCGCGCTCTTCTGCGTCGCAAGCAGAGTTCCGTTGGCGTGGGCAATCCACGCCAATCGGCCGAACGGGTTCGATCACGCGCTGCTCCTGGCCAGAGCGATTGTCGGACGCAGGGCTTTGCCCGGCTCATCGGCAGCTGCGCTCTCGGGTTCCGCGACGCTCCCAGTGGAGCTGATGAAGAGGATCAATCCCTACCTCGACGACGAATCGCTCGCCGTGCCATGGATCTTTCCGCACGCGATCACCGTCGACGGCGGCGCCGACTTTCGGTCAGCAACCTTCGAGGCCGCCTGTCGGGCCTACGGAATCACGCTCGTCCTCGCCCCGCCGAACGCCGCGGCCACAAAGCCCCACGTCGAACGAAACTTCGGCACGACGTCGACGGACTTCGCACAGTGGTTGGTCGGCTCGACGGGCAACTCAGTTGCTAACCGGGGGAAGCGCGACAATCCGACTCTCACGCTGGATTCGGTACGGCTCGCCTTCGATGCCTGGATTACGACGGTCTTCTTGAACAAGCAGCACGGCGGACTGCGCTCTCCGCTGTTCCCAGGTCGCGAGTGGACGCCGAGCCAGATGTACGCGGCATTGTTCGAAGTCGGCCCCGGAGTTCAGCTTCCGTTCCGAGCGGAGGACTTCCTTGCTCTTCTTCCCTCCGAAGGTCGGATCATCAGTGACGAAGGGATCGAGTTCCGGAATCGGAAGTACGACTCGCCGCTGTTGGCGGACCTTCGAAATCGCTCTCTCTCAGGTGCTCCCGCCGGCTCGCGGCAGGCACGCACGTTCGCTATCCGCTTCGATCCCTGCAACGACAATGCCGTCTGGGTCCAGCACCCCGAAACGGAGGAATGGATCGAGTGCTGGGACAAAGGAATCGACGATCGGGGCGCGTGGATGGCGGCCGAGACCGAGGTCCGGCTGGTCGAGCGCTTTGGAACCGGCGCGCCGAGCGAGAGGCCGATGACGGCTGAGCTCCTCGACGAGATCGAACGGCGTGCTCGCAACGACAAGCGGGCTCGAAGCCGCCAGCTCAAGGGCGGTTCAGCTGAACTCGAAGAGACTGCACCTTCGCCCGTGGAACCTGTCGCGTTCAAGCTCGCGGAGGGGACCGTTCCAATCAGCATCGACGACATCGACTGGAGCTCCGCGCGCTACGACATCGTCACGGTCAAGGATCTGCGCCCGTGACTCTCGACGCCCTGGTGCTTGAGCACGCGAGCAAGACCACACTCCCCGGTCTGCGCGAGGCGCTCTTCGCGTTGCCAGCAGCGCCCCCCTCGATCTCGTTCACGGACTATCAAGCACTGCCTGCGGATCAACGCGAGCTCCACGATCAGGCGCGGGATGACTTCGTGCGCCTCACCTTAAGGGTGCCAACCCCGGAGCAGGATCTCAGTACGCGCATCCTGGCGCGACTCATCCGATCGAACCCGCGACGCAAGAACTCACGCCGCGGCCTGATGATCTCAGCGCCGCTGTTCTACGGGAAGACCGAGCTCGCCCTCCTCCTCGCCCGATCCGTTGAGAATGATCACGCAAGGCACGCCCCGAACTACCGCGTTGACGGTGAAGTACCGGTTGTCTGGGTGGAGATGACGGAGAACGCAACGGGGAAGTCGCTGCTGACGCAGATCATCCGGTTCCTGGCGCCGACGGCGACCGTGGCCGCATCGAGCAACACAGATGTACTCCGAGTGCTCGCGGTGAACCTTCTCCGCGCCCATCGAACCAAGCTGCTTGTGATCGATGAGGCGCACCACTTGGGAGGAAAAGAGCCGTCCAGCGTCATCAAGGCACTGCAGAACGAGTCGACGACGACAGTCGCCCTGGTAGGAATCGACCTCGGCAGTGGCACGGCATTCGGATCGGGTCACGGGATGCAGGTCACCATGAGATGCGACATGGTCGAGCTGCGTGAAGTGAACATCGAGAACGACGCGGGACTCGCGCTCTGGACTCTCTGGGTGGCAACCTTCGACAGAAACCTCCCTCTCTGTGGTCACACCCCCGGCATGCTCACCCGCAACGCCCTCTCGCTCCATAAAGCGACTCGAGGGCGACTCGCGGTGCTTGCAATGGTGGTCGAGCGCCTGGTCGCATCGATCCTCGACGACGATTTCCGTCAACACGAAGACGTCACCAAGCAGCAGCTGTTCGCTGTCTTGGATGGAATTCGGCACACCACTCCGATCCGCCACAAGGTGAGACTCGAAGACCTGGTCGACGCCGCGTGACCGACACCAGAGCGTGGCCGATCCGGCCCAAGTGGCATCGCCTAGAGTCACCGCGCTCATACGCCCAACGCCAATGTCGAGCCGCGGGCGTTCCGTTCGAGGACGTCGAACGAGGTCTCACCTCCCCGGCGCAGCCGTACATCTATCGGGTGTGGAAGGACGAGGCCGCAGCAGCGGTCACCATAGAGGCTGCCGCTGGACGCGCCCCAGGCCACTATCTTCGGCTCCGGCGCATCGCCCAGCCCGACCAGGCCGTGAAGTATCGCCCGCGGTTCCTCTGTCGACTCTGCGCCGCTGGTGATCGAGTCGAGCAGATTCCCCACGACCGCGAGAACTGGTGCCTGCGGCACCCCGGGCAGATGGTGTGGACAGGGCCGGGCAGTACTCCGGAATCCCAGCTCGTGGTCGCTTACGACGGCATCCAAGCAAGAGCTGAGCGCGCGTTTCGGCGCATGGTTGCCTCGGGTCGCGTGAACGCCCGGTTGCACTCCCGTGTGTGGGAGATGGTGCGCGACAGTAGTCGGCTCGTATCCGATGGGCACCACCAGGATTGCGGCGCAACTGACGTCGATGCCCTTGAGGTCCGAGCACGTGCGGAGCAGTACCCGCGAACTGTCGCCCTCATGACGGCCTTGTCCGACAAAGCCTCCATCGACGGCTGGCGATCCGAATCCCCAGCAACTCTTCGGCGCGAGATCGCCCGATCCCTCCCCGCCGACATCGGGAGTTGTGAGGTCCTCGTAGAGCGGGTTGTCCTGTGGCTCAGGCCGATGCGCCGTGTGCTCCGCGAAACTCGCCGCGAACCACTGGATGTGCCAATGGATCTCGTAGACACGCCCAGGATCGTTGACTCCGCCGCGCAGTATCCGAGGTGGATACAGCGCCGCCCACAGGCCGTCGCCGAATGGGACTGGGTTCGCAACGACCCGAGCTCGGACCCCTGGGAGGCGTCGAGCTCGTCCAAGCGAGCTTGGTGGGTCTGCGACATTGGCCATTCCTGGGAAGCCGTCATCGCGACCCGCGCACAGGCAGGCTGCCCCTATTGCGCGGGCCAATCCGTCTGGCCCGGGCACAACGATCTCCGCACGCACCATCCTGCCGTCGCCGCCGAATGGGACGACACCCCTGGCGCCAACGCGGGAGACCCCGACCACGTCGGCGCTCAGTCCGCCCGCCGAGCGACCTGGAGATGCACAAGAGGCCACCAGTGGACGGCGACCATTAGGAACCGGACGAGACTCGGTGCGGGATGTCCATACTGCTCTGGGTACTTCGCGATCGCCGGCGAGACGGACCTGGTCACCCTCCGACCGGATCTCGCCGCCGAGTGGGATAAGGAACGCAACGGCGACCTGGCCGCAACGATGGTCGGGATCGGCTCAAGCAAGAAGGCATGGTGGACCGCGTCGTGCGGTCACGGTTGGCAAGCGATGGTCAGCAAGCGCGCCTTGGCCGGACAGAACTGCCCCTACTGCTCACGAAAGCGCGTGTTGCCAGGCGACAACGATCTCGCCACGGTACGCCCCGATCTCGCCGCCGAGTGGGACGTGAGCAATCAGCTTCGCCCGGATCAGGTGCTCCCGAAATCGGGAAGCAGGGCGACGTGGCGGTGCGCGAGAGGCCACACCTGGGAAACGACACCTCACAAGCGATCGAACGGCCGAGGCTGCCCCTACTGCGCGGGCAACCGGGTCATCGCAGGCGAGACGGACTTGGCTTCCGTCAGCCCAGAGATCGCCAAGGAGTGGAGCCCCGACAACGCGCTGAAGCCAACAGCTGTGAAGCCATTCACGAAACGAAAGGTCAAGTGGCTGTGCGCTCAAGGGCACTCGTGGGAGGCAACCGTCGCGAGCCGATCGAGAGGGGTTCGCTGCCCGCACTGCCGCTCGCAGAACAAGCACGGAGTACCGTCACCGCTCTGAAGTTCCCTCGACGTCAAAGCTCTGGCCGAGGGAATGCGCGGGGTCGTGGAGCGCCGCGAGATCGACACCGAACTTCGCTGCGAGCTCCGCGAGAGGCCGACTCTCGCCGGCCGCTGTCCGCTCACGAACGAGCGTGACAATCTCGTCATCCTCCCGACGAAGGTCGGCAAGCCACGCGTCGATGAGGGAAAACGGGATGGGAGCGTAGTCGAATGCGTCGACGCCGACGTGGAACTGATGCCCCACGGGGCCGTTCTCCCGGTCGTGAGTGTGACCATGGAGCAGAGGGATACCGCGGTCGACAGGGCGATGCGAGATGTGCCGGTCGGAGTCCTGAGTATCACCGGCGTACGGGTAGTGCGAGGCCAGCACGCGAATCCCATGCCGCGTGCCCTCGATGACCTCGGGGAGGAGGGTCCAGCCCGCTTGCTCGTAGAGCGGTGTGAAGCGTTCGATCGCGGCGCGAGACTGCGTTGCCGGAGACACCCGATCGTGGTTGCCCGGGACGAGGAACTTCCGGCCGTTCAGAGAAGAAGTCAG
Source organism: Microbacterium sp. UBA3394 (assembly GCF_002358725.1). Classification (NCBI taxonomy): domain Bacteria; kingdom Bacillati; phylum Actinomycetota; class Actinomycetes; order Micrococcales; family Microbacteriaceae; genus Microbacterium; species Microbacterium sp. UBA3394. The sequence goes on along the minus strand of NZ_DEPK01000032.1, from coordinate 38,472 downwards.
CGGCATCGACTCGGCGATCGGTCCCAGAGCGACATCGCCCAGATGCAGGACCACGTCGTCATGGCCGACAGTGTTGTTCCATCGGCGAACGAGCTCAGCGTCCATCTCAGCGGCCAATGCGAACGGGCGATCAGCAAGCTCGCTGATTCGCGCATGACTGAAGTGCGTGTCCGACGTGACGTAGTCGACCTGATCGAAGTCAAACGTCGGATATTCGTACGCCATAGATTCATCACCTCCGTCATCCGCGGCCCCGCCGGCCTGGCGACTGGCTCGGCCAGGAGCGCTGCTGCTCAATTGTCCAACGGGGCGTTGGACACGCACAGCTCATTGGAGGGCTGCGCTACACCGCCAACGGGGAAAGCGGCGCCGGGTCGGACGACCAAGTCGACCCCGGCGACGAAGCTGATCGCCCCGAGCCTGCACCAGTAGAGCAGAAGCCAACTGCGCATGAGCTCGAGCTGCGCCTCTTGTGCGGCGATCGGTCTGTTGTGGTCGGCGATGACACTCAGCCAGTCCGCCGGTTCAAACATCGCCTCGAGCAGCTCAGCGACGGTTGGGCCGTCCGAGTGCTTGTCCCACCAGTCCCGCGTCGTCTCAAATGCCTGCTGCGCTGTGGACGAGCCGTTCGGCTCGGAGACAACACTGATCAGCGCCTCGAGGAAGGGATCGCGGACGGCCATCTGAAAGGACTCGACCTCGACGAGCTGCGTCGCCATACAAGCAGAATGCCAGATAGATCGAGCCATCGCGGGCAGGCCTCGCCGTCAGCCTGAGAAGGTGCGTAGTCCTCTGGCCTTTCAGTCCGGTTGGGACGCGTATGTCGCCGAGATCGGTGCGAACATCCACCGCCTTCGGATCGCTCGCGGATATAGCCAAGACCGCGTCGCGTACGAGGCGAACCTCAGCCGCTACACGTACCAACAGCTCGAGCGCGGCCGGTCGAGCCCCGAGCGCACCTCCAACCCCAGACTGATGACCCTCCTCGCGATCGCACAGGTGTTGAAGGTTCCGCTCGACGACCTCCTCCCGGACGGCACGCCTGACCTCACTGCCCGCTGACAGCCGCGTCGGACGACGTCAGGCGACTACGAGCCTGTCGACGCCGCCTCGTGTTCGATAGGTTCGGCCTATGAGCGACGGCAGCGACGAAGCAGCGTCCGGCCAGGATGCCGCGCGACTCGGGCGTGACCTCATGGCGGAAGCCATCGCGTCCGACGTCGAGGCGGTCCGAGAGCGACTGTCGGCACTCTGGACCGATCCCGCCATCGACGTCTGGCTGACGAGCGCCAACGCACATCTGGATGGAGCGCGCCCTATTGACGTGCTGGCACTCGGCGGGCTGGGACCCGTCATAGAGGCCATCGAGATCGAGGTAGTCGGCGGCTCACGGTGAGGTTCTTGGAGCGGCACCGACCACCGCTCGCTATCGTCAGCACGCGTCTCCGAATTGCCACTGCGAAGCCCGCCCAGCAGCGATCCCCGGCGCCGCTACGGTGTAACTCGTGGCCCATGTCGAGAACCCCATCGAGCGAATCGCTGACTCCCGCGTGTCGGGCACCCGGATATAAATGATCTGGCAGGGCACTTGGGAGGAGCACGACATGCTCGAGACGCTCGACGAATCGAGCTCGTCACGGTCGGGGTCGACGTGGTTGGACGCGTTCCCGTGGCTGCCAGCAATCGCCCGCGCTGCTGACGGGGTGTGGAGCTCACCCGTTGAGCTTGCGGACGAGGAGACCGCTGAGCGGCTCGCCGGAGTCATTGCCGAGCTCGCAGGCGAGCGTTTGACCCACTGGACCATCGGTCAGATCCTTCCCAGCCTTCCTCCTGACATCGAGCTTTCCACGCTCGACCTGCCAACGAGGGCCGCAAACTCAATGAGCCGGCATGGAATCTTCACGACCGGGGAGCTAGCGAACGAGTTCCTTGAGTCGCTCATGGGATGGCGTGGCATCGGAGCGGGGACCATCAACGGCGTCCTTGCCCGACTCGTTCAGGCGTCGACGTCATCGTCCCCGTCCGTCATGAGCGCCGGTGTGCCGACGGCAGCCGAAGCAGACATCACTTTCCCCAACGACCACTGGCTGCAGAAGGTAGCTCACGACGTCAAACGCATCGCGGACTGGTGCGCCCTCATCGGAGTAGATAACAACGCGCTCCTTGACCTGTCTACGCTCTCTTCCGCCCCAGGTGGGGTGAGAGATGCAGCCGAGAGGCTCCTCGCGATCCGCCTGAGGGATATCGACGCAGATGCTCGCGCAAAGTCGCTCTCTGCCGTCCTGAACGACGCGCTCACGCGCCTGGAGCCGCGAGCCCTCGAGGTGTTGAAAGTACGACTGTTCAGTGAGACTCCGATGACTCTGGAGGACCTAGGGCGGCAGTTCGGCGTTACTCGTGAGCGCGTGCGCCAGATCGAGGGCAAGGCCCGCGGAGCACTCCTGACCGCGGTGTCCGAGTCGGAGGGGCTTGCAGAGGTCGCCGCGTCAATTTCCTCATCCACTGGAACCATCCGTCCGCTCTCGGATCTGCTCGACGCGTATCCGTCCCTGGCTGAGACGGTACCCAGCGCTGACCAGCCGGCGTGGCGTGTTCTAGATCAGCTGGACGACGCCTACGAGATCATCGACGGTTGGCGGGTGTCCCCATCGATGGCCGCCGCGGAAGCGGCGACACTCGCGCTAATAACGGAGTCCGCCGACGCGTACGGTGTCGCCCGAATTTCTGAGCTGAACCTCGTCTCGGTCTCGTCCCCGACTGACACCGATAGCGCGGCGAAGGCGTGGCTGACCCGGTGTGGATACATCATCGACGGCGACTTCGTGCTCCTGCGCACTCGGTCCGTCGGTGACTACGGCGCCGCCGTGCTGTCCATCGTTGGAAGTCCGATGAGCCTGCCAGCGATTGTTGAACGCTTCGCGTTTGAACGCACCGCAGGCTCCCTCCGAAATGCGATGAGCCAGGACGAGCGATTCGAACGGGTGGACCGCGAACTATGGGGGCTGAAGGAGTGGGGTCTGGGCTCCTACGGCGGGATCCGTTCCGTGATCCGGGAGCACCTCGCCGGAAACGGCGGCGAAGCTAATCTCGACGAACTGGTCGAGCGAATTACCGGACGATACTCCGTCAGCGCCAGCAGCGTCATCGCCTACGCGAACGCTGCTCCATTCGAGACCGTCGAGGGCACCGTGCGAACCATGCGCTCGAGCAGAACGGCAGACAAGCCGCCGGAGCGCACGCGCCGCCTGTTCCGACGCCCCAACGGCTGGGCGTACCGGATCACCGTGTCGCCAGACCACCTCCGAGGCAGTGGTTTTGTCGCGCCGACCGCGATGGCGAACCTACTAGACATCGGCGCCGGCACCACCCTCCAGCTCGACTCACGACTCGGACCACAGGTCATCGCCTGGACGGGGCTTCAGCCTTCCTTCGGCAGCATCCGACGGTTTCTCCTGGATGCTGATGTCGAAGCAAACACGGACGCCTTCCTGACCGTTAGCATCGACCGAGTCTTCGACTTCGAGGCAGTACGCGCAAAGACGGGCGATCCGACGCACGACCTTCTCGCGCTCATCGGGGCACCCGAGAACACGGGAGACGTGTGGGAGCGTGTGGCGCTGGCAGCAAATCAGGACCCGAGTACACCGTTCGTCAGCGTGGTTGACGTATTCCGTAGCCGGGGCGACGACGACATCGCAGACATACTCGTCGGTCAGCGGCACGAACTGGATCCCGGGGCAGAGGAGGCCGTAATCTCTGCTGCCGCACCGGACGTGTCTTACATCATGGACCTCCTGTGACGCGATTGAGGGGTCTGCGGTCCATCAATTTCTCGACGCGTTACCGCAGCGGTATGGAGGACGTCGTGGCGTCCTTCTATCTGCCCGCATTCTCGGCCGCATCGGTGTACAAGCGCGCGGTCGGATACTTCTCATCAACCAGCCTCGCGTTGTACTCGCGCGGTCTCCAAGAGTTCGCCGAACGAGGCGGGCGTATGCAGCTCATCGCTTCGCCGAACCTCAACAGCGACGACATCACCGACATCGAGCGCGGGTACGACCTCCGCGCCGTTATCGAACGCGCTGCTCTTCGCGAGCTGACGGACGAACAACCTGACACGCTCCTCGACGGTCTCGGGCAGCTTGGACGGTTCGTTGCAGAGGGTCGACTCGAAATCAAACTGGCGTTCGTGCAGAGCGAAGGTCGCGTCGGGATCTACCACGAGAAGCTCGGCATATTCCGCGACCATGAAGGAGATGTCGTCGGCTTCACCGGAAGCAGCAACGAAACCCTCGGGGGCCTTCTCGCCAACTTCGAATCAGTCGAGGTGTATCCCGGATGGTACGAAGGGGACGGAGAGCGGGCGCTGCGTCTCGAGGCCGACTTCGGGATGCTCTGGGCGAACCAGACACCGGGGCTGAGTGTCGAATACTTCCCAGACGTTGCGCGTGAACGGCTAATCGAGATCGGCCAGCGACGACCGTCGGGAAAGCTGGAAGCGTCCGAGCATGCGCTCACACCGCGAGTGGTCGAGACCGCGCCCGTCGAACTTCAGATCCCGACGTGGCTTGCTCCCCGCGCCTATCAGAAGCAAGCCGTCGAGAGCTGGCTGAGTAACCGCGGTCGTGGGATGCTGAAGATGGCCACCGGTACCGGCAAGACGAAAACCGCGATGATTGCGGCAACCCAGCTGAGCCAGGTTCTTCGCAGGCGCGAGGACCCGTTGGTAGTCCTCATCGTCGCGCCACTCCAGCACCTCGTTGATCAGTGGATCTCCGAAGTCGAGGACTTCGGGGTCCGGCCCATCGCGGTCTACGAATCGAGCGCGACGTGGCTCCCCCTGGTTGAAGAGCAGCTCGCGGCGGCTCGGCTCGGACGCCGACCGGTGGTCGCACTCGTTGCGACCAACAGTTCCTTTGCCGGTGAACGGTTCCAGTCGATCTTGCAGCGGATGACTCTTCCCCTGCTGGTGATTGCCGACGAAGCACACAACCTTGGATCGGTCGCGTACCGCAGCAGCCTCCCCGACAACGCCGCCTATCGGCTGGCGCTGTCCGCCACGCCGGAACGTTGGTTCGATGAAGAGGGTACCGATGCTCTCGTCGACTACTTCGGTGATGTGGTGTTCGAGCTGGACATGGAACATGCCATCGAGATGGGGGCGCTCACCCGCTACCACTATCGGCCGAGGCTCGTGGAACTGGACTACGAGGAAACTCAGTTCTACGTCGATCTCACCGCGCAGATCGCCACGCGAATGGCAATGGGAAGTGATCCGGAGAAGCCGGACTCGGATGCGACCCTGGGATACCTCCTGCGGCAGCGTGCGGGCATTCTGGGTCACGCCGCCGGCAAACTCGGCGCGGTCAGGACGGACGTCGCGGCACGGCGCGACGCACACTTCCAGCTCGTCTACTGCGCGGAGGGTTCCCGGCCCGCACCGCCCGGCGAAGAACTAGGACCCAACCAGCTCCAGGATGTGTTGCGTCTGGTTGGCCGAGACCTCGGCCTCGCCGCACACCAGTACACCTCAGAGACGCCACGCACAGAACGCAAAGCCCTGATGCGCCGATTCGCGACAGGAACGGACCTCCAAGCCCTGATTGCCATGCGGTGCCTGGACGAAGGGGTAGATATCCCCGACGCCAGAATCGGCTACCTACTCGCCAGCAGCAGCAACCCGCGGCAGTTCATCCAACGCCGAGGACGGCTCCTACGGCTGGCTGAGGGTAAGAGGCACGCCGAGATCGTTGACTACCTCGCCGTCCCCCCAGCGGACGCACCCGTGGACTTCAATGTGGAACGACGCCTGCTGATTCGGGAGCTTGAACGGACGAACGAGTTCGCTCGACTGTCTGAGAACTATGGCGAGACCCTCAGCGTGTTGCGACCGCTCAAGGAGCGCTACCAACTTATGGACATGTGACCCCGGTCGCGACGAAAGGAAGCCGACGTGCCTGAAAACAGAACCGAGCGACGCGTGCTCGAAGAACTGTCCGACGAGGAGAGAGCACTCCTCACGCGCGCACTTGAGATCGAACGGTCGAAGCTCCACCTGCCAGGCCATGACGCAACCGAAGAACTCCTCGCGGCCGTGAAGGCGGTCCTCCCGTGAAGCTGCAACGGATCACCCTACGAAACTTCCGACAGTTTGCCGGCGAGCAGACCTTCAATCTGGACTCCAGTTCGCTGAAGCCGGTGTCGCTGATCTTCGGCGCCAACGGCTCCGGTAAGACCACCTTCCTCAACGCGTTCACCTGGGCGCTGTACGGAACCCTGTCTGATGACGTCGAGCAGCATCGACGCCTTATCAACGACGAGGTGTGGCGGGATGCCTCGATGGGAGACACCGTCGAGGTGTCAGTAGACCTCGTCTTTGAACACGAGGGCGAGACGTATCGGATTCTGCGGTCAGCCTCGGTGCGAAAGGACTCGGACCAGCAGTCAGTGCGTGCTGCATCCGTGAAGCTCGAGGGGTGGCGAACGGGCGCCTCCGGCGCGTCGGAAATGCTCGGCGCCCCACAGGAAATGGTCTCGTCGATCCTGCCTCCGGGGGTCAGCCGCTTCTTCTTCTTCAACGGTGAGCGCATCGAGAACCTCGTGAAGAAGAGCGCGTACGCGGAGGTTCAGAAGGACATCAAGGTGCTCCTCGGCCTCGAGCAAGTGGAACGTGCGCTGGACCATCTCCCGAAGGTCGACCGGAAACTGACCACCGAACTCCGCCGATACGGCGGTGCCCGCGCCTCCGAGATCCAGGATGTCATCGACGCGAAGCAGGAAGAGGAAAAGGAGCTCGCGGAGGAAACGGCTCTCACCCAACGAAACATCGCAGCACTCAGAGAGGAACGTGAGGAGGTAGCGAGTCTCCTCCGCAAGCACGCCGACTCCGCACCGATCCAGACCGCCCTGGACGCAGTAAGCCGCGAGCTCGCCGAAACGCGGCAGTCTCTAGAGGCAGCAGAGACCGCTCGCGCAACCCTCGTCGCGACCAGAGGTTTCCAGGCATTCACAAAGTCGCTCGGAGACTCGACCGCGACTATGGCCGAAGGCCTGTATGAGAGGGGGGCATTGCCCGCGCCGCTCAAACGCGAGTTCGTGGACAAGTTGCTCGAAGACGGGGTGTGCATCTGTGGTGCTGAGCTCAAGGCAGACTCAGACGGCACAGCGCATGTGCGCGAGTGGCGCCATCGGGCCGGCCTGCAGGTAGTCGAGACGTCCTGGCAGCAGCTGTCCGGGCAGCTGCGCCCCCTCGCCTCCTCGCGCGCCGAACTTCGAGAGCTGCTCACTGAACAGTTCGGTCGAGTAGACAGCGAGAAGGAACGCCTCACCCGCCTCCAGGAGCGCCACGCCGAGCTCACTGGGCAGCTCAAAGACAGCCCTGCCGAGGACGTTCAAGCACTTCAAACCAAATCCATGGGTCTGGACACGCGCATCGCGGGACTCCAACAGCGGCTCGGGCAGATCAGCGTGCTGCGACAAAGTCTCGAGCGGGAGATCGAGCAGAAGACCAGAGACCGTTCGAGGGCGTCGGTCGAGGACGAGCTCGCAGAGAAGGCGCGTCGGCGCTCCGACCTCGTCCAGTCGGTGACGCGCGCCTTGAAAGAGATCCTCAGCATCCGCGAGGAAGACATGCGGCGCCGTCTCGATGCCGAGCTGAAGTCGATCTTCGCGAAGATCACTCACCAGAATCACCAGCCGATCCTTGACGAAGGGTTTGAGCTGCGACTCGAGAAGGAAGTCGACGGGGTCATGCTGCCCGTGCCCAAGTCGACCGGTGAGAACCAGATCCTCAGCCTCAGCTTCGTGACGGCCGTCTCTCAAATCGCCAGACAGATTCGCACTGAAGGGCGCGCAGAAGGCTCATCCCCCGAGGGCGCCGGCGAGTACCCCATCGTCATGGATGCCGCGTTCGGTTCGCTCGACGACGACTACCAGGAGTCGGTCGCGCGTGCACTTGCAGAGATGGCGCCGCAGCTCGTTGTTCTCGTAAGCAAGAGCCAGGGACTCGGCAAAGTCGTCGAACAGCTGCTGCCCCATGTAAGCCACGTCGGAGTCATCGAAACGTACACCACGAGCGATGGTGACGTTGCGGACAACATTGAGCTGAGGGGCAATTCCTACCCGTACATCGTCAAGAGTTCTCATGACCGTTCCGAGCTGAAGGAGATCCAGTGACTACCGCGTCTGCAGATGTCCGCATGCGGCGTCCAGCCGCCCATGAAGCGTTGATGAAGGAGCTCCAAGACGAAGGGGCCTTCCCGACCTTCCGAGACGTTCTGCTCCTTGCTGGTGCTGTCGGTTTCCGTCAGGGCCGCCGGGCCGCGTTCACCCTCACTGCTGGGGATCCCATCAGGTACGAGACGTTGAGCGCGCGCACTTTCAGCGACACGCTCATCAACATGATCGCGGTGAACACCGTCGATGACCCGGAGGTCATGGACGAGAGCCGACTGGAGGAGCGGGTCCGGATCTTCGAGGAGTTCGCGAACGGCGGCTTGGAGTACATCCAGGAGCAAACCAACGTTCGTCATCAGCCGGCAGCGCTTGTCGTGCGAGACCTCGTCATCGAAGCTCTCGACAACGAGAAGGGCGCAGAAGCGGTGTCCGTCGATGAACTCCTCGACGGCTTGAAGTGGTGACGAGCGTCAGCCGGCCACGGAGAGGTAGTTCCGGCGGCTGGGGATGACGCCTCGAATACCGCCGACCGGGTCGGTGACATCGCCAGCCTTTCGCGGGATGAGGTGGCAGTGCGCGTGGCCGACGGTCTGACCGGCGGCGGTCCCGGCGTTCCATCCGACGTTGAATGCCGTCCAGCCGTCCGCCCCGAGCTCTTCGCGGAGCGCGTGCAGCGCCTCCTGCGTGTCGAGCATCTCCTGTGGGCTGAGGTCGAACACGTCCGTACGGTGGCGTACCGGAATGATGAGTTGGTGACCTTCGGAAACGGGGTAAGCGTCGGGGATGACGTACACGGATCCGTAGCGCACGGCTTCGTCGCTGTCCCGGAGCGTGCAGAACCGGCAAGTGTCACGACTCATGATTTCTTCGCCTTCTTGTCGGTTGCACTATGCGCGTCGAGCTCTGCGCTCAACGCGTCGAACTTCGCGTTGATCTGTGTCTCGAACTCCGTCGGAAAGTAGCTCAGCTCGGTGGACGGTACATCCTCAGGGTTCGCCAGAGCCCTCGCCAGCAAGGACTGGTGTACTCGCCACAGACCTGAGGCAGTCACTGCCCCACGGGCAAGGCCGGACTTCTCATCTAGGATCTGTTTGATGCGCAGGTTCACCTGGACCATCGCGTCGAACAGTGCCCAGGAGACCTTGTCTGCCTTGATCTCGGGTACATGGTCGAGGGTGTGCCAGTCCGGGTTCTTCGGCTTGTTCACGCGGCGGCTGATTTCGTCGCGGAGCACCTTCACCTCGTTCAGCAGCTCACGGATCGGCGAGTAAAACTCGTTAAGGGCGCGGACGTTCATCTCACGAGCCGCAGCTTCGGTGGCTTCGTCGCGACGCAGCTTGCGCGAAATGTAAGGTGCCAGCAGAGTGACGGCGCCGCTCACGAACGCCGCTACAACGGCGGGACCGAAAATAAGCGCTGCGATAGCGCCGCCGTCGAGGCCGACGGTCGGCGGTGTCTCAGTGGGAGCCGTGGCGAGCAGAATTTCGAGCACGGGTTGAGGTTATCGCCTGGCCCCGACATCAATTGGGTGCAGCGCTGAGGCGGTGCCCCGAGATCTTGAGTCCCCGCTCGCGGAGCACAGCATCCCATTCGCCGGCAGTTCGGATCACTGCTGGGTCGCTGTATAGGCCGTGGCGGTCCTCGGCGCGGGATAGCGCCGCGAACAGCGCGTGACGTGGGTAGTCCTTGGCAACGAACTCCTCCTTGCGGTGGAGGACGGGTCGGGTGCGTGGGTCGAGATAGCGTGCCCATGTCACGTCAAGGTCGCCGATGGCGACGGTTGACGAGGAGAGCATCTGCGGGTGCGCGTGGCGGTCGAAGTCTTCGTAGACGCGGTACTCCACTTCCGCTTTCACGAACGACAGGCGCACGATATTGACGCCGACGCTGGCCCCAGCGAGGAGCCGTGCGCAGCCGTCGAGCACTCGGAGCACCGGGGGAGTCTGCGCAAGCGCCGAGGTATGCACGTAAAGCGACGTCCCACTCACCCTGCCGACTGGGGATGCGAGGGCGTTGACGTAGCGGATGGAGGGATCGCTGCTCGCGAGGAGTAGCCGATGCGCTTCCGCGTGCGCGGCGTCCTCCGACCCGAACAGCTGCTTGACGTCCAGGCGGGTCGTGGGGTCGGAGCGGAGGTCTACGCCGCGGAACCTGCTGAGGGCGAGTGTGACGAGCAGCTCGTTGCGTCGGTGCACGACGACTTCCTCCCAGAAGCTGTCGTCGGTGACGGAGCGGATGATCCGCGTCGCGCGGGCGGCGCCGCCGACCGCAATGCGGAGATCGTGGCGCTGCTCGTCTGTGAGCTCGGTGGAGCGTGGGGCCCGGCCGTGTGTTGTCATGAAGTCCAGGAGTGGCTGGATGACGTCGCGGTGAGCGTCGTATTCGTCGTGCGGGTCGATGCGAACACGTGGGCGATAGACCGCTATCCGCGAACGCAAGAACGTCAGCGCGTCCTCGTCGTCACGGAACACGTAGAACACTCCCGGTGCCGCAGCGTATGGGCGGACGCCGAGAACGTCGGTGATCCAGTCGCCAAGCTCGGTGTGCGTGAATAGCTTCTGGAATGTCCGGCGCGCAGTGAGGAGCCCGTCTCCGTGGACTATGCCGGCGGGTGCGCGGTCTTCCCCGATGGTGCGGCCTGCGACGACGAGAGCTCGGGTTGCGAGCCTCCATGCGTCGGTGAGAGCCGCGCGTCGCTCTCGCGGGTTCTCGATGACGTTGACGACGTAGCCGATGTTCACAACATCTGCGGGCGACCTGGCTCCCTGTGGGCGATGGACGGGGTCCCACCCTGTCGCCTGGTACCCGAGGCGGTGCAGGCGGTCCACATCGCCGCCGCGACCACAGCCATAGTCGAAGACCGATGACCCGTCGCGGATGATGCCGTCGGCGAGGGCGGTGGCGACCGGCCTAGACAGAGCTGTCCGCTTTATCGCTGTACGGTGCCGCTCGACGCGCATGTCAGTGTGCGGTGGAACTCATTCGAGCGAGTGACGCGATGTCCGTGAGCGTTGTGTCGCCGACCAGGTATCCGATTCCCCGGTGGAGGTGGAGTCGGAACTGCTGAGCGAGAATCTCGTCGTCCAGGTCGAAACCGTCAACCTGGCACCGGTAGCGGACGAGGGCCCAGTAAACGTCACCGTGGTCGCCGGCGAAGGTTCGCCAGGACATCTCGACGTTGCTGTCGAGAGTCAGCTTCACTGCGGGAGGCACATTCGGCTCGGCAAGGGACCTGCACAGAGCCCACCGGCACAACACGTTCCAGTGTGCGATACCGGTGCGTCGCTTCAAGGTGATGAGTTGGTCGCGAGCTTGCTGGGTGACGCGGATGTGTTCGAGTGTCATGCGCGCTCCCAGAAGTAGCCGGCCACGATGGTGGTCGCTCCGTCTTCGAATTCGAGCCGATACTCCCGTCCGATGAACGGGTTCAGTGCCTGCCGAGATGGTTGGTCGATCTCCGTGTCGGTGGACAGCAGGATCACCTGGTGGCTCGCATGGGGGAAGTAGCGGTCCAGGAGCCGGTCGCGGTGCGACCGATCCAGGCGGCCCAGTGGGGTGTCGATGACGACGGGGAGAGGTTGTCCCGCCGCTCGGGCAAGGCCCCACAGTAGGGCGACCGCGAGAAGTTGCCTTTCTCCGGCCGACAGGTCGCCGGCGGAGAGGGGTAGCGAGTCAGAGCCGACCAGCTCGACGGATGTGGTTTCTGAGTCGATGCTCACCCCTGTGATGAGGCGGTCCTTGCGCAGCAGCATCTGCAGCGCCTCTAGGACGAGATCGGCGATGCGTGCCAGCTGCCGTCGGGTTGCGGCGACTCGCAGCCGGGCGAGTGTGTCCTGCGCCTTGCTCACATGTTCGACTACTCGACGGTCGTCTGCTGCGGCGAGGTCTGCCTGCGTGAGCCGCTCCATCGACTTCTCGTACGCTGCTGCCGCACGCTCGCGGTTTCCCTTGGCCTTCTCGGCGGCGTCCTCGGTGACAGTGAGAGCGGCCTGAGCGAGGGTTCGCGCGTCGGCGGCGGCGTCGCGAGCGGCGGCGACCGGGGCGAGGGCGTCGGTGTGAGGGATGGACGCGAGCACCCTGTCAGCCTCGTCGGCCGCGTCCGTTGCTGCCGCGTGGGCGGTCAGCAGGGCTGCGATGGTGTCACCGGTTCCGGGGAGCAAGTGAGAGGTGAGGAGGGAGACGGGCGCCGCACTGGGAAGGCCGGTGATGTTCACGACCGCGGCGCTCGCACGTCCGGAGCGGTCCGCGTCCAGCTTCCCGCGCACAGTGGCGATCACGGCCGGGTCGGCCTTCGACTCCTTCAGCCAACGGAGAACGTCGGTGTCGCGGTCGTCGAGGACGTCGACGAGCAGGCTATCGCGCGCGGAGTTCTCCTCCTTCTGCGCCTGCGTCAGCAGACCTTCGAGAAGCGGCAGGGCGAGGAGGAGTGGTGCCTCACCAGCGGCGATAGTGCGCAGGTTGTCTTCGATGCCGCGCTTAGTGCTCTTGGCATCGTCGGCGACACGTTCGGCGTCCTCTCGTCGGTCTGCGAGGTGTCCGCCCGCATCCCGGTAGGCGTCGTCGGCGTGGCGGAGCGCTTCGTCGGTGCGCGCCGCATTGGTGCGCGCGTCGGCGACAGTGTGGAGTGCAGCTTCCTCCGCCCCGCGGGCTGCGTGGAGAGCGGCTTCCAGCTGCGTGAGCGCGTCCTGGTCAGCGGAAGACAGCTGTTCGGTTTGGTGTCGCTTGCGCAGGACAGTGAGGTCGGCAGTCAATCTCGTCACTAGGTCCATGCCGAGCAGGGCGTCCAACGCGGACCGCAGCACTTCGCGGGAACGGTCCAGGTCCGCGAGTGCTTCGATCTGCTCGCCGTCGAAGAAGAAGAGTCCCGCGATGCCGCGGGGAAGGAAGGTCTCGACGTACTCTTGCCAGTTGTCGGTGAGAACGGGGTCGTGGCGGCCGTCCACGGATACCAGGAGAATCTCGCGAAGGGACGCGCCGGCGGGTTTCCAACTGCGTCGGATCCAGTAGCGGTGTTCTTCGCCGGCCTGAAATGCGGTGAACTCCAGCTCGATGGCGGCGCCCTTGGCGGGGTCGGAGTGGCGGTGGACCAGGCCGCGGAGATACCGTTCGTAGCTGCCCTTTCCGCGTGCGTGCGTGCGCATGAGCGGGCCATATAGGGCGAGCTGGATGGCTTCCAGCAGTGTCGTCTTCCCCGCCCCGTTGAGACCACCGATGAGCAGGATCGGGTGGTTGCGGTCCGGTGGGGTGAGATCGAGGGTTTGCCGTCCGCCGAATGTTCCGACGTTACTGAGGGTGAGTCGATTCAGAATCACGCGGGAACCTGGCGCACGTATCCGTCGGCGACGTCGACGGGGTCAGGCTCCGAGGGGCCCGCGGTTGCGGCGGCGCGAGCGCGAGCGCGCTCGAGCGCGTCTTCTTCGTCGTCGTAGAACCCGCGGCGGACCGCCTTGTTCAGCGACTCGAACAGACCTGCGCGGCGCACCTGTGCGCGGTGGCGCTGCTCGATGTCAAGCATTTCGCGCACCATCTCTAGATGGAGGCGGTCGTCCCCGGCCACCTCTTCGAGCGCGGCCATCATCTCGGCGCCGAGCGGGAGGTGCTCGTCAAGGGGACGGCCGGGGTAGGTCTCACCAACGGCGTTCTCGTAGATTCGCGGGACGCTGTCTTCGAATTCGTGCTTGTCGACGACCCACATCCGGCGGATCTCCTCCAGCTCGGGGAGGCTCACCAGCTCGAGGTCTTGCACGTACGATGGCCCGTTCGCGCGGATCCATGTCTGCGCTTCCAGAAGGCGACGAAGCCAGTCCTCCCGCGCGGCCTGCGTGTACGGGCCGGGGATGGTGCGGTCGTGGAACAGCTGGACGTTGCCGTTCATGCGGCGGAAGTCGCGCAGGTGCCGGTCGTCGGCGACGTCGAGCGCGTTTCGCAGCTCGAGGAGCGGAAGCATCCACTCCTTCTCTTCGTCGTTCTGGATCATCGCGCTCATCGACTTGTCCTTCTCGACGAGCGTGCACGTCCAGCAGCCGAACCGGCTGTCACCGCAGCTGGGTGTGCTGGCGTCCACGACGAGCGGGCACTCACCGTCGGGCGATGCCCCCTGATACATCGTGAGCAGTTCCTTGTTCGAGTAGCCCCACGGGTTTCCTGCCTGCATCAGGAACGTCCACACGTCGTCGTTCGTCCAGTTCTCGACCGGTGAGTAGACGAGGCAGTTCGGGAGCGAGTCGTTCGGGCTGAGCAGGTCACGCACACGCCGAGATTCAAGGGCTTTCATACGCGCGGCGCGGCCTGAGGACTCCGCCTTTCGGGTGCCGAGGACGAGGATCGCCTCCCCGTTGGCTTTCACCATCTCTCGGATGAACGTGTTGGACGGCTTGATCTTGAGCCGCTCGGTGCACCAGCGGAACTTCGGTCGAGGGGCCGGATAGCCGCGGCCAATGAGGTTCACCCAGAACGTGTCTGCGACGGCGGGTGTGAGCCGATTCGGGGTGATGGGCAGCGCTTGTGCACGCGCTTGCTCCGCCATCTGGTCCAGCGAGTGGGTCACCCACGCGGCGACGACAGGGTTCTCTACCAGCGTGTCCGTACTGATGACATGCACCGGCTTGGTGCGCTGCTCAACGGGCAGCGACTTGAGTGCGAGCCACACAAGCTGAAGCACCGCGGTGGAGTCCTTGCCTCCGGAGTAACCGACGACCCACGGGACGGAGTCTGCGAGGTAGAGCTCCTTGGTCTGTTCGACAAGGGCGTCGACGGTCTCGTTGAACCCGAGGTCGTCGAACGCGGACTTCGGCCGAATGGGCAGCTTGATGGTCGTGCTCATGCGTGTGCTCCGATCCGCCGGGTACGGCTCGTCTGGTCGAGGCCGAGGACTCCGGCGATGTAGTCGCTGGTCAGCTGCACGTTCGCGCGGTTCTTGGCAACGCGTCCGCCCGTCATCGCCTTCCCCTCCCAGGTGTCGGTCGCGTTGCGTCGCCAGTCAATGCTCTGCAGGCGGCTGAGGATTCCCGCCCAGTCGTCTTCGGGGACATCAGTCAGCAACGTGTTCCCGACGATCCCGAGTGCGTGCAGGATGACGCTGTGCGTGTGGATGAAGTCTTGCCGTACCCCGCCCGCGGTGATCTCCGCCCGCTGCACTTGCTGCCACTGCGGGAACTGCTCCGCGACCAGGGTCCAGAACTCCGATGCGCGTTCCACAAGCTGCGCCGGCTCTTCTTCCTCGACGCCATCCAGGAGCGCGACGGTGGCCGTATGCAGCCCAGACAGGGTGAACAGGTTCCGGGAACGTGCGGCGAGATTGTTCGACTCGAAATCGGTGAGGTCACGGAACACCGGTGTCTGTGCGACGACGAGCCGGGTCACGGATGCCTGCTCGTCCCGGTGGTCGTAGAGCACGCTGATGGACTTAGATGGCCGGATCGCATACCGGTTCAGGTCTGCGAACATCTGCTGGCAGCGTTCCAGCCCGATGTCGATGAACAGCACGATGGCGATGGTTTCGTCGCCGAGCTCAGGGTTCTCCGCCAGTGCCTGTTGGATCGCGGCACGACGATGCTGTCCGTCGTTGATGACGAACTTCGCTTCCATCGGGATGCTGAGCGTTCCCACCCGCTCCCCTGCACCAGACGCTTCCGGGACGAGTGACTCGAAGGTCACTTCGGCATCCACCGACGCCGTGAGAGCAGAGAAGATGTAGTTCTCTGGGTTCTCCGTCATGTAGCGCGCGATCTCCGGTACACGCGCTCGGTTGAGGGAGCGCTGAGCGCGCATCTCCGCCGGCAGCTCTTCCTCATCGAAGAGGAACAGCCGTGGAATCATCCGCAGCGGACACATCGTGATGAAGTACGTCCGCCCCGCTTGAATGCCGCGGATGGCCGGGAAGTTGTACTCAAACTGCGGCCTTGCCTTCGGCGCCGGACGGTCGTCGGTCGCTAAGAGGTTCTTGCTGGCCATGAACCTATCATGGCATGTACGGAAGACAATGTCCGTACAGGAGGCGGATCTAGGTCCATACACGCTTCCGTACCGATACACTTCGAACATGCCTGAGGTCTCCGACACTAGTGCTACCGGGGTCGCCTACCTCGACCACAACGCGACCACTCCAGTCGACCCGCGCGTGGCCGAAGAGGTCATGAAGTTCATGCTCCTCGACTACGGCAACGCAGGCAGTCGCACCCACACGTTCGGGCAGACGGCGAAGGAGCGCGTGCAGCGGGCCCGGACGGAGATCGCTGATCTGCTCGCCTGCGACCCGGCGGAGGTCATCTTCACGAGCGGAGCCACGGAGAGTAACAACCTCGCCATTCTTGGCCTCGCATCGCACGGAGAAGAAACTGGCCGCAAGCACATCGTCTCCACCCTCATCGAGCACAAGGCTGTCCTCGAACCACTCGACGAACTGGCGAAGCGCGGATTTGAGGTCGATCTCGCCGCTCCCGGACCCGGCGGGCGGGTAGACCCGGAAGAGATCATCCGACTCGTCCGGCCCGATACTTTGCTGGTCTCGACGATGGCCGTCAACAACGAGACCGGCGTCATCCAGCCCATCGAGCAGGTCGCTGACGCACTCCGCGGAACGGACACGTTCTTCCATGTCGACGCTGCGCAGGCATACGGCAAGCTCATCGCGCCGCTACGACACGACCGCGTGGACCTGCTGTCGTTCTCTGGCCACAAGATCGGCGCCCCAAAGGGCATCGGCGGACTCCTCACCCGCAGACGCGGGTACAAGCGCCCACCGCTTACCCCCTTGATGTTTGGCGGCGGGCAAGAGCGCGGACTGCGACCCGGAACACTCCCCGTAGCGCTCATCGCCGGACTCGGGCTGGCATCATCGCTCGCAGTCAAGGAATTCGCCCAGCGCCACGCGCGAGCCCGTGAGACCCGAGATCTTCTCGTCGAGGCGCTGACACCCCTGAACCCTCAGTTCAACAGTGATCTCGAGCACACCATCGACTCGACGCTCAACTTCTCCATTCCCGGCGTGGACTCTGAGGCTGCCATCGTCGCGCTCAAGGACATCGTCGCGATCTCCAACGGCTCCGCTTGCACATCCCAGACCTACGAACCCAGCCACGTGCTGCTGGCCAGCGGCATCGGCGATGAACGCGTCGCCGGCGCGCTCCGCCTGTCCTGGGGGTACGACCAGACGCTCCCCAACGTCGACGAGCTCGTCGGTCGGCTTCGCAGCCTCAGCCGCTCCTAGGCGCTAACGGCATCCTCGGTTCGCGCTCCGAACTATTCACCAGCGCCAAGCGTCTCATCGGACCAGGCACCCCGTCGCGGAGTTCAACCTGTTCACTGACAGCGCCGACAGTGCTGCGCGAGAACGACGCGCACTAAAGGGGTCAGCTAGTCCGTTCACGCGCTTCGGCGCGGGAGCTCAGCCGAGGCGTGCTTGACCCAGCGCTCGGAACGGCTATCGCGCCTCATCACAGCGACCAATCCACAGGTTCGCGAGGTCGGAGCGCGAGATTCGTCTCGCTGAACACGTGAGCAGAATGAAATGGCCGTTCGTTGCCCGGAAAGCCCGCCATTGGATGCGCCGCGCGGATGATGCGATCGATCGGAACGCCTTTGAGCGCAGGGAGCCCGAACTTCACAGCATCGCCGCCAAGAAGAATGAACACGATCTTGCGACCAGGGTCACTGAGGCTACGCAGAACAGCACGCGTGAACGATTTCCAGGCTGCGAGGTGGGAGCCCGCTGTGTCCTCCACGACGGTGAGCGCAGCGTTGAGGAGGAGGACGCCTTCGTGTGCCCACTTGGTGAGGTCGCCTTGAACGGGACGGGAGAACGAGACCTCCGGATCACGCTCCAGGTTCAGGAATATGCGATGAAGCGCGGAGTCTTTCGCGATCGGGCCCCGCTGGGAGAACGCGAGCCCGTCCGCGCGCCCAGCAGTGTCGTACGGGTCCTGACCGAGAAGAACAACCCGCACCTTCTCGTGCGGCGTCGCGCTGAAGGCTCGAAAAACGCGATCGCGCGCCGGAAAGACCCGTTCAGATGACGAATAGATCCGATCTAAGTCCGGTACGTGCGCGCTAAGGAGCGAGCTCCAATGGCCGCGAAGGCTGCCGTGATCATTCATGGTCGTCGCTAGGCTCGGGCCCAAGTGCCTGCCACGTTTCACCATCCCAAAGCCATCCGAGCCGCGATCGCTCATGCATGACCCAGAAGTGAGTGATCGCGGGATCCAGAGCCGGGGCTATCGACGGCACGCCCCAGCCTTCTTCGGCCCAGGATGGGGTCGTCCTACTCAGGGGCCGAGCGATGTTGTACCAGGTGTCGTCGTTCACCCACACAAACAGATGCCGCTGCTCGGCGCCCGTGGCCGCCAGTTTGTGCGGGTTATCGGTTTTGTCGCTGAGAGCATCCAGTAGCCGCTCCAGGGACTCGTTGCTCCCGCTGACCGATCCTCCGCTGCCTGTCGTCACCCACACCTCATGCACATGATCCGGATCTTCCATGCTCACCCTGTGCGGTGCATGAGTCGCCCTCTCTACACCGGCATCGAGCAGCGGCCGATAGATCTCGGCAAGGGGCCCGCGCTGAATCACATGTAACCCCGCCCGCTCGCGTTCGAAGAACGTCTCACCGGCGCGCTCGAGTTCAACCAGTGCCGGCTGCACCCGCTGTAGGAATGTCTTCATGTTCGCCTGTCCCTCGGGCGCAAAAACGATCCAACATGACGCGAGCGTGGCTCCCGGGACGCCCTTCTTGACCGACTTCTTCAGAGCGTCGCGAGCGCCCTTGTTCCCGCCTTCGGTCACCGCCGTGACCTCGAGCGCGATCTTCCCATCGGCGGACTTGTAGTCGACGCCACCGTGTGTGTCAGCATGTACGAGCAGTACCCCGAGCTTGGCTTCGACGATCTGCTTTGCGACGAGTTCGTTCGGGCGTTCCTGATTCACGGCTGTCTCATCCTGTTGTCGGGACCTTGCCTTCGACACGTGAAGTACACGGCAGGCTCAGCGCCAAGATACCGCCGCCAACCATTGAGGCTCTGCGATGCTCTTGGGCTTCGACGCAGTGGTCAAGTTGAGGGCTGCGTCGGCGAGCGACGGCGTCTTTGGGTCAGAAGACTCACTCGAATACAGAACTGAGCAGACTTGCTCAGGAAAGTGTCACGACAAAGTCGACCCTGATCACCCGAAGCCGCGCGTTGTACGTGACATCCAGTGTCATCTCACCGCGTTCCCGACACGATTTGTCGGGAACGTGTTCCCGTTGCATTTTCGACCTTTTCGTTGCACTGGTCTCCGTTGTCGTTGCACTAAATGCAGCGGTTCGCGTTCGACGCGATGGGGTTGGTCGCGACCGATGAAGCGCTGCTGGCTTCGGGGCATCCGGGATCGAGCACTCCGGCAGAGTTCGGGCTCCAAGTCTGGGCATCATCCGCAGCGCCGACAAAGGCAAGGAGTGGGAGTCGGTGGCGTACCCCAGCATTTCATGCGAGCCGGCAGACTCCTCCCGGCGTACTCGCTCAGTAGGTTCAGGGGAAGTGGAACACCGCGGAGCCCCCGGCGTCTCTAAGTCTTGGGTTCGTGCCGCTCTCTCGTTCTCAGTCGCCTCGTCTGAAACCCTGACACGGCGCCGAGGACGAGGCACAGCACAGCGAGCGGCACTGCAACCCGCCACCAGGTGTTGCCGGTTAGCAGGTTGGAAAACAAGATCAGCAGGCACAGGCCATTCAGTCCCAAGGCCACGTAGGCGTACTCAGCAGACGTCCACCTCCGCCGATTGGATCGACGTGAACCGCTCGCGCTCACCGCGTTCCTTTCCATGTGGTCCCGCATATGGCTAGTCCTGGCCGTTGCCTATGCACAGATTTTGAACCTGGCCCGCTACCCCCGCTTGGATTCGGAGGCTAGGTGAGACAGATGCCCCACAGCCTCGTCCAGCAGTTCCGCGACATGCTCGTCGAACAATGCGTAGTGGACGTGGCGGCCGTCTCGACTGCCCACCACGAGGCTGGGGTGGCGCAGCAGTCGCAGGTGGTTGGACACGGTGGTCTGTCCCGACCCCAGCTCTTCGCTGAGCTCGGTGACGGTGCTCGGGCGGGCGCGCAGCACGCTCAGGATGCGCAAGCGCACGGGTGAGGCGAGAGCCTGCATGATCTCTGCAAGTCGCTCGGCCTCCGTTACGGACAGCACGCCCGCCGCCTCGCGCAGGGTCTCATGTGTCATGGACACTATTGTGCCTGCCGAACGCGATAATAATTCACATTTACAACATATCACAATACTGTGATGTACTGTGGGTGCATGATGAACACCTCTTCAACCACGGCATCTGCCACCGACGTGCAGCAGCATGCGCACGGCTCGGCTCGGTGGGAGCTGTGGTTCGCGATCGCGTCCGGCCTGACGTACGCGGCCGGGATGATCACGGAGTTCGTGCTGGGCATGCCATTGCTGGGGCTGCCCTTGGTGTTCTTTCTCGCCACCTACTTCTTCGGCGGGTTCTTCACTTTCCGCTCAGCGATCGCCTCGACGTTGCGGGGCAAGTTCGAGGTCGACTTCCTCATGCTCGTCGCGGCGATCGGTGCCGCCCTGATCGGGAAGTGGGCCGAGGGTGCGGTGCTGCTGTTCCTGTTCAGCCTGGGACACGCCCTGGAAGAGTACGCGCTGAGCAGGGCGAGCAAGTCCATTGAGGCGCTCGCGGAACTCGCTCCCCGCACGGCACTGGTCCGCCGTGACGGCGGCGAGCCGGTTGAGGTGCCGGTCGAGCAGATCGCGGTCGCGGACATTATCGTGATCCGTCCGAACTCGCGAATCCCTTCGGACGGGTTCGTGATCTCCGGGGTCTCTGCCGTGGACCAGTCGGCGGTCACCGGCGAGTCCATCCCTGTGGAGAAGGAACCTGTCACCGATCCAGAGCGTGCGATGCGCACCGTCGACACCCTGCCGGCCGCGAACCGCGTCTTCGCGGGCACGGTCAACGGCTCGGGGGTGCTCGAGGTCAAGGTCACCGCCACGGCGGCGGACTCGACGCTGAGCAAGGTGGTCGAGCTGGTCCGCACCGCCGACCAGGCCACGTCCCCGACCCAGCAGTTCATCGACCGGTTCCAGCGCTGGTACGTGCCCGCCGTCATCGTCGGCGTCGCGGCCACCCTGCTGGTGGCGATGTTCGGGTTCGGGCAGCAGTTCCCCGACGCGTTCTACCTCTCCATGACCGTGCTGGTCGCGGCAAGCCCCTGCGCTCTCGCGATCGCCACCCCCGCGGCCGTGCTCGCCGGGGTGGCCCGCGCCGCACGCGCCGGCGTGCTCGTCAAGGGTGGCGCACCACTGGAAACCCTCGGCCGGGTTAGGGCGATAGCGTTCGACAAGACCGGAACGCTCACCTGGGGCCTTCCCCGCGTCACCTCCGTCGCCCCGGTCGACGGCGACGACGGGGCGCTGCTGATCCCGACCCTGGTCGCGGTGGAGTCGCTCAGCGATCACCCCCTTGCCGCGGCGATCGTCCGCGACCTCACCGGCCGCATCTCCGACTCCGACCGGGTCGAAGCGACAGACCTGAACGCGGTCGTCGGCCGGGGTGTGCGCGCCACCATTGACGGTGAGACGGTGGAGGTCGGCAACCTCCGCATGTTCGACGAACAGCAGCTCACCCTCCCCGCTGCGCTCAACGCGGCGTACGAACAGGCCCGCGACTCCGGGCAGACGTTGATGATCGTGCGGCGCGGCGACCGGTTCCTCGGTCTCGTCGGCGTCATGGACGCCTCCCGCGCGGAATCCGTCCAGGTGCTCACCGCGCTTCGCGGAGCGAATGTCGGGCAGCTCGTGATGATCTCGGGAGACAACCAGCGCGTCGCCGACGCTGTCGGCCGTGAGGTCGGCGTCGACACCGCCATCGGAGAGCTGCTGCCCGAGGACAAGGTCGCCAAGATCACCCGGCTGGCCCAGAGCCACCGGCCGATCGCGATGGTCGGCGACGGGGTGAACGACGCGCCCGCGATGGCGCGGGCCGACATCGGCATTGCGATGGGCGCCGCCGGCTCCACCGTCGCGCTCGAGACCTGCGACATCGCCTTGATGAGCGACGACCTCGGCCGCGTCCCCTTCGCCGTCCGGCTCAGCCGCGCCACCAGCCGGATCATCCGCCAGAACCTGATCGCCAGTCTCGCCGTCGTCCTCTTCCTGATCATCGCCACCTTCGTCGGCCTGAACATCGGCGCCGTCGTTCTCATCCACGAAGGATCCACGCTCATCGTCGTCGGCAACGCTCTCCGGCTCCTCGCGTTCGAGCGCGGCAAGGAGCACCACGGCATCGACCACGAAGACAAGCCCACGGCGTGAGCTGCAGACTCGAGAACCGTTAGCACGGCGCAGGGCGGGACTCCGGCTAGGTCGCCCAGCAGGAGTGAACGGTGCCGGTGGTGGCCTGCGCGACGGTGGGGATCGTCTCGACGAATGTCCGGGTGATCGTCTCGGATGCGGGGTACTCGATGACACGCCAGCCGACGATGCCGAAGTCTTCATCGAGCGCTTGCAGCGCGCAGGCGAAGCTCATGCCAGCGGGCGGGGTCGCTTGAAATGACACCGTCACGGTGCGAGCGTCGACGAGATCGAAACCTGTCTCGTCGTATCCGACGTCATCGAGAGAATTGGAGATGGTCAGCCACGACAGTCCGGCAACGGACGCTACAGCGATGGTTCCGACGATGATCCAGAACGCGCGGCGGCGAGCGGGGCGGGGCCTGCGGCCATAGCGGTCGTCGAGCTGCTGCTTCGTGGTCACCAGATGCGCTTCTCTGTGGAGTCTCTCGGTGATCTCATCTGCGGCTGCGGGCGTCTCGGGCGGCAAGGTCGAGTAGGCGCGCGTTGTACTCGTCGAGCTCGGCATCTCCCGTCCGATCGGCGTGCCGGTCGCGGCGTTTCGTCTCGCGGTCGTCGCTGCGGCTCCATTGGATCGTGACCGTGATCGCGAGGATGAGGGTGGGGATCTCACCGATCGACCAGGCGATGCCGCCGCCGGTGTACTGGTCTTCCAGTGGTGTCGCCCCCCAGGTGCGCCCCATTGCCCCGAACCACTCGGCGACCATCAGCCCGGACTGCATCATGATGGTTTCAGTTTCAGTAGAACGTGGTTCTATTCGGGGTCAACTGAGGCCGGAGTAGGCGTGGAGTCCCTTGAAGAACATATTGACGATGGTGAAGTTGAACAGCACCGCGATGAAGCCGATGATGCACAGCCACGCGGAGCGGGTGCCTCGCCAGCCGCGTGTCGCGCGAGCGTGGATGTAACCGGCGTAGAGCACCCAGATCACGAAGGTCCAGACCTCCTTGGTATCGAACCCCCAGTACCTTCCCCAGGAGTCGTTGGCCCAGATCGCGCCGGCGATCAGCGTGAAGGTCCAGAACACGAACCCGACGATCACAAACCGGTATGCGAGGGACTCGAGCGCGTCCGCGGGCGGCAACGTGGCCAGGAACCGCGGGCCGCTGCGCGGTGCGCCATCCGCAGAGGCGGCTGCCGTGCGGCGTTCGCGGCGGGCCTGCAGGAGCTGGGTGACGGAGAGGCCGCATCCGATCGCGAACAGGGCAGTGGCCAGGGATGCGACGAATACGTGGATGACCAGCCACACGCTCTTGAGCGGATCCATCAGGGGAACGACGTCGACGTAGAAGGTGATGGTGGCGCCGCCCAGCAGCAGCACCACCATGCCGATCAGGAACGCGCCGAGGAAGCGGAGGTCGTAGCGGCGCAGGACGGCGAGGTAGACGGCGACGATCAGGACGGTGCCGGTCAGGGCGAACTCGTACATGTTCGCCCACGGCACCCGCCCGGCCGCGATCCCCCGCAGAACGGTGCCGGCCAGGTGGAACAGGAAACCGAGGATCGTCAGCGCCGTCCCGATCCGTGCCCACAGCAGCCGCGGCTGAGATGCTCGCGGCTCGGGGGCGCCGGGGTGCTGTTCCTGCCAGGCCTCCGTGACCGCGGGTGCCGTCGCCGCGCTGACCAGCGCCGGTTCACGCAGCGGCACGGCGGCGGGGACGGAGCGGCGGGCGAGGTCGATGGTGTAGGCGATGAATGCGAGCAGGTAGGTAGCGATCGCGGTCCAGACCAGCAGCAGCGAGATGCCGTCGAGTGTGAGTGATCCGGTCATGATGTAGGTGTCCTCTTCTTCAGGGTTATGCCGGTTTCAGCCGGCGTTTGCTTGGAGCCATACCAGTGAGTCGACGGCCGTGTCGTCGATGTACACCTCGAAGTGCAGATGGTTGGCGGTGGAGCGTCCGGTGCTGCCGACCAGCCCGACCGTCTGACCGGCGGTGACCGTCTGACCGACAGTGACCTGTCGGCTTCCGGTCTGCATGTGCGGGTAGACGGTGCGGACGCGCTGACCGTTCAGGACGGACTCGATCACGACGGTGACCCCATAGCCGCCATAGCTGTCCTGCGAGACGCTGACGGCGCCGTCGACGGACGCGTACACCGGGGTGCCGCCGGCGGCGACCATGTCGGTGCCCATGTGCGCACCGCCCCGGTCGCCGAACCGGTCCGTGACGGTGAACGGGCCGCCCACTGGCCAGCGCACCGTACCGCTGCCGGGGGCGACCATGCTGTAGTCGAACGGCACCGACGCCACGCGGGTCGAGGTGCGGGCGCGAGCAGCGGCCGCCTCTGCCTCCTTCTTCCGGTCGATCTCCTCCTGGGTGGTGGCCGCGTAGCTGTCCCGCGTGAGCTGTGTCTGCGTCGCGTCGGACGCCACGATGAGAGATTGGGCGTTGTCCGAGGCGATCTGCTGCAGGGTCAGCGGCTCGGGGGTTGTGGTCTGCCAGGCGCCGTATGCGGGCAACGCCACCGTCGCGATCAGGCCGCTGACGATGGCGAGGGCAGCCACGCTCCGCACCGGACGCATCGTCCGGGGTCCGCGCGCTGGCGCGGCGGCGGCGGCCTGTCGCCGGGTGGGGGCGACAATCTTGCGCGGCGGAGAGCCTTGTTGTCGGAGGCTGCGGCGGGTGGGGGGCGTCTGAGGCTGGTCAGCTTCGGGGGTGAGCTGTTCCGTCATGATGTCCTCCTTCGTTTCGGGTCAGATGGAGATGCCACGGGCGGCCAGGAAGTCGATGGGGTTGACGGGAGCGCCGTTCACGTAGGCCTCGAAGTGCAGGTTGCAGCCGAACGCGTTCCCGGTGTTGCCTTCGCTGCCGATCAGATCTCCGGCGTTCACGCGCTGGCCGTAGCCGACGAAGAACCCGCCGTTGCGGATGTGCGCGTATCCGGTTCCGATCCCGCCGCCGTGGTCGATCTTGATGTAGTTGCCGTAGCCGCCGTTGTATCCGGCGTAGACGACCGTGCCGGCAGCGGCCGCGTAGATTCCGGCGCTGCAGCCTCCGCTCAGGTCGACGCCGTAGTGGTAGCTGGTGGAGCAATACCCGTTGCCGCATTGCGAGCTGCGGGGGCCGAAGCCGGATGTCCGGGGTCCAGATGTGGGACGTGCCCACCCGGAGCTGGCGACACCGCCGCCAGCACTCCCCTCCGTGGCACGGCGTGCGGCTTCGGCGCGTTCGGCGGCCTTGCGCTGCTCTTCGGCGAGCCGGGCTGCTTCTACTCCGGCCTGATAGTCGGCAATCGTCCGCGCGGTGGTGTCTTGGAGGGCGGCGAGCTGCGCTTCGAGCTCGCCGAGGTGGAGGGTCTGCGCGTCCAGCGCCGTCTGAGCGGCGTCGGCGGCCTGCTGCGATTCGCGCATCTTCTGCTCGGCGAGCTGCTGCAGCCGGTCACGTTCGTCACGGGCCACGGCCGCCTGATCGCTCAA
Organism: Microbacterium sp. UBA3394; assembly: GCF_002358725.1. NCBI lineage: Bacteria > Bacillati > Actinomycetota > Actinomycetes > Micrococcales > Microbacteriaceae > Microbacterium > Microbacterium sp. UBA3394. The sequence goes on along the minus strand of NZ_DEPK01000032.1, from coordinate 12,535 downwards.
CCCCTGCGCCGCGTTGCGCGCAGTGAGCGCGGCGGCATACACGCCCTGGTTGCGTTCGAGGAGCTTGTCCATCGTGCCCAGTCGTGCCAGCAGATCGTCAGCGTTCGCCGCGGACCCGGACAAGAACAGCTTCAGCGCGGTGTCGTCGCCGCCGGTGCGGTACAGCTGCGCGGCGAGCCGTCCCGCCCGGTCAGAGGCCTCAGCGGCGGCTTCGGCTTCGGCGTCTGCCTGGGATTGGAGCGCGTCAGCTCGTTGGACGGCGGCGAAGTAGTCCTGTTGTGCGGTGTAGAACGCATCGGCCGCCTGTTCGGCCACCGCGCGAGTACGTTGCACGTCGCTGGTGAGGCTCTGGATGAGACCTTGGATCCGGGTGATCTCGGCGGTCTTCGCCGTCTCGTTCGCCTTCGCCGCCTGCACGTCATCCCACGACGGGTAGTCGGCGGCGAAGGCGGGCAGCGGCCGCGCGGAGCCGACGATCGAGCTCCCGGCGACGAGACCGAGCAGCCCCGCCCTGAGCGCCCCACGGCGGGTCAGGGGGAGCCCCAGCATCCGCTGCTCGGCAGGCGATGAGCCGCAGCCCAACTCTGTGCTCGGCGGCCCTTCACCTGGCGGGTGGGACCGGGCATCCACGATGGGGTTTGTTGGTCTCATGCTCGTGTTGACCTCGTTGAATCGGCGTGTACACGAGGGGCTGCGGGCCGGGCGCGGTGGTGGATCCCGAGCGCGGTGAGGGCGACGAACGCGGCGACGGGGATCAGCAATGTCAGCCACGGGCCGATCACCACGGCCGCGGTGAGCCCGGTGCGCAACGGAATGGTGCTGATCTGCGCGGCCGCGGTGTCGACGCCGACGCTGTCGGTCGTGGCACCCTCGGGGGCGATGACCTGACTGGTGCCCACGGTGGAGACGTTGACCACGGCCCGGCCGGTCTCGATGGCGCGCATCCTTGCGAAGGCGAGTTGTTGCAGGTTCTCGTCGGTGCCGCGGAAGTCGGCGTTGTTGGTCTGGAAGACGTAGAGTTCCGCGCCGGCGCGGGCGCTGTCCCAGATCACCTGGTCGTAGATGACGTCGAAGCAGATCGCCAGCCCGACGTCGATGTCGTTGACGGTGACGATCGGCGGGTTGCTGCCGGGGGTGTACTCCCGTTGGATCAGCCCGACGAGGTCGGGGACGATACGTTCGTACAGCCACCGGTCGGGCACGTATTCGCCGAACGGGACCGGGTTGACCTTGTCGTGCCACTGGCGTGCGTCGGCATCAGCCGTCCACAGCAGCGACGTGTTGAACACGTCCTCACCGCGGGTGGTGGCCGCGTTCATCAGCAGCGGCGCACCCGCCCCCGCTACGACACGATCCAGCTGAGTCGCGACCGCGGGGGTTCGCAGCGGGTCGGCATCGACGCTGCCTTCCGGCCACACCAGCAGGTCCATCTGCTGGCCCAGCAGCGGCCGGGAGCCGGCGGTTTGCGCGGCGAGCATGTCGCCGGGCGCCTTGGGATCGAAGTAGCCGGCCGGGCCGTTGCCTTGCACCCACCCGACCCGCAGTGTCCCGGCGTCGGTGGTGGGGAATTGCGGTGTCACGACGAGGATCAATGTGAGGATCGCGGCGGGGATGATGCCGCGCAGGAACCGGAGGCCGCCCGCGCGGGCCCACTGCAGGATGCCCGCGCACAGCGCCACGACCAGCAGGCTCAGTCCGGTCACCCCGGTCCAGGACGCGGCCTGCGCCAACGGGCCCTCGACCTGTGTCATCCCGATCCGCACCCAAGGGAACCCGCCGTACGGCCACGCCCCCATCACGACCTCACGCGTAGCCCAGAGGACGCCGATCAGCAGCGGCACGGCGACCAGCTGCACGGTCCCGCGCGGTCGATACCGCCCGGTCCACCGGTAGGCGAGGGTGAGCGGGATGGCGCCGGCGCCGAAGAGGACAGCCTGCAGGCTGGCGAGAGCGACCCAGGGTATCGGGCCGAGGAATTGCCCGACCCAGGCCAGATGGGTGAAGAAGAACACGACGCCGAAGACCGTGCCGACGAGGAATGCGGTGAGGATGCTGCGGCCGATCAGACTGATCAGCGACATCGTGACCGCCACCAACGCCAGCGGCCACCAGCCGATCGCCGGGGTGGCCAGATCCAGCGCGAACCCGCCGGCGCCCGCCACCGCCATCGCGGCCCACAGCGGCAGCCGCGCCGTGCGATCCACGGGCGTCGCCGTGGTCGTGACCGGCCGAGCCGGAGTGACGAGAGTAGTCGTGGCCATCAGCGGCTGTCCTTTTGGCGGAGCTTTTCGAGGTAGGCGTTGTAGGCGTCCAGTTCGGGGTCTCCGTGAGTGTCGGCGTAGCGGGTGGCGGCGGCGTCGCGGGCGGTGTCGTCGCGGAACCAGCGGTGCATGACGAACATCAGCATCAGCAGAGTCGGTGCTTCTCCGTAGGACCAGGCCAGGCCGCCGGCGAGACGCTGGTCCTCGATCGGGTCGATGCCCAGCGCCAGCGTGGGCGCGGCGAACGCGTCGACAAGCAACGTGGTGGCCATCATCAGGAACACCCCGAAGAATGCGTGCAGGGCGGCTTCGGCGAACACGTCCAGCGCGCGGCCGCCGTGGCTGAGCCGCACCGGCAGCGGGTCGGCGGAGAGCACCGGGATGGTGAACAGGATCCCAGCGACCAGGAACCCGAACTCGAGGCCGACATGCCCGCCGGGTGCTTGCAGGATGCGGTCGGCGGCGTCGGCGAGGTAGAGCCCGTAGAACGCGAACAGGTACAGCGGGAGCGCGACCCAGGGGCTCAGCGCCCACCGCGCGACCCGGCTGCGCAGCCCCGCGTGAGCGGCCCGGAGCGCGAGCCGGCCGAGCCCGTGATGGGGGGTGGCTCGAAGCAGGAGCGTGCCCGGGGATCCCAACACCAGCAGCGGGGGGATGGCCATCATGAGGGTGAGCTGCTGGAACATGAACACCGAGAACAGCGCGTACCCGTACGCCTCGACGCCCAGGCCGGTGACCGCGGCCAGGGTGAGGCACCCGAGCAGGAAGCTGATCGTGCGCCACACCGGCCACCGCCGCCGGCTGGTCCACAGCCGGATCGCGCCGGCCAGGTAAGCGGCGGCGATCACTGCGGCGATCACCGGCAGCAGTGGGAACGGCAACGGTGCGGGGCTGAGGAAGCCGAGCAGAGTCGGCGGCGTCCCGGGGATCCAGTCGTTCACGGTGTCATGCCTGTCAGGGGATCAGAAGTCGAACAGCTCTCCCAGAAAGCCGTCGCGGCGGCGGCGCCCGTTCCGGCCGTGGTGGGAGTCGCTTCGGCCGTGGTGGGAGTCCCGGCTATCGGGTGCGGGATTGCTCGGGGCGCGGGTGTCGGTGGCACGGTCGAGGATCTTGTCCAGCTCGCCGCGGTCCAGCCAGACGCCACGGCACCCTGGGCAGTAGTCGATCTCGACGCCGGAACGCTCACTCACCAGGAGCTGAGTGTCATCAACGGGGCATTTCATCGGGTTCCTCCTTCGGGGTTCGCGCCGCGCGCGCGATCCAGGGCGGCGGCGTGGTCGTTCGCGATGTCGCGGACGGCCTTGTGGAGCGTGGGATCTTCGCCGCGGGCGAGTCCCGCGTATTCGACGTGCACGCCCTCGGGGGTGGTGCGAGCCTTGACCCAGATGCGTCGACGGGGCACGAACAGTCCGGCGAACAGTCCCACCGTGGCGAGGATCGCGAAGGCGAGCACCCATCCGCTGGTGGGGTCGTTCTGGATCTGCAGTGACGCGAACCGTTTCACCGGCTCCTGCTCGGACGCCGCCTCCCAGGTGATCGTTCCCCACCCGTTGGGCAGGTCCACGGTGGCGCCGGGGGTGAGCTCGAGGGAGTCCAGGCCGGTGTCGCCGCCGGTGTGCTGGGTGAGTCCGTCGACCTCGAGGGTGTACACCGACCTGGGTGTGCCGTCGTCGATGCCGAGGTCGCCGCTGAACACGTTGAGGGTGAGTACCGGGTTGACCACGTCCGGATAGACCGACGTGAACGCGCCGGAGGGCAGCACACCCTGGGTGGGATAGAAGAAGCCGACCAGGCCGAGCTGCTCGGGCAGCCCGTCGGGGATCTTGATGATCCCGAGCGAGGTCATGTTCGAGTCCTGCGGCAGGAACGGCTGCGATTCGCTCCACACGATCTCTCCTGCGGCATCACGGACGGTGAGGGTCGGGGCGTACCCGTTGCCGAGCAGGTAGATGCGGTCGCCGGCGACGGTGATCGGATAGTTCACGATCACGCTCTCCGCCCGGGCGTCCTCACCGGCGCTGCGGATGGTGACGTCGGCGGAGAAGTCACCCGCCTGCCCGGCCCCCGGGCTGCCGGGCAGCTGATAGGAGACTCGGAAGTCGTCGAGGGTGAGCGAGTACGGGGCCAAGCCGGCGCCGTCGACGAACCGGCCGGGGTTGAACGAGGAGTAGTCGCTGAGCGCGTTGACGAACGTGGTGCCCTCCACCACGACACGCTGCCCGGTGTAGGCGAACCCGCCGCCGATCGCGACCGAGGCGAGCACCCCGACCAGGGCGACGTGGAAGACCAGGTTGCCGGTCTCCCGCAGATACCCACGCTCGGCCGAGACCGACGCCCATCCCGGTCCGTCGTATCGGTGCACCCGGTAGCCGGCGCGGCGCAGCTGATGCTCCGCAAGCCGCACCGCCTCCTCCGCCGGATCCGGGGCGGCTTCATCGGCCGCGACCGTCGTGTCCTGGTAGTCGACTAGGCGGGACAGTCGTGCGGGGGTACGCGGCGGCAGGGACCGAAGCGCCTTGTAGTGGTGCTTGGCGCGGGGGATGACGCAGCCGATAAGGGACGCGAACAGCAGCAGGTAGATCGCGGAGAACCACGGCGAGGAATACACGTCGAACAGGCCGACCGCGTCCGCCAACGGGAACACGTCAGGGTTGTCGCGTTGCCACTGGGTGACCCCGTTCGGGTCGGCGGTGCGTTGCGGGAAAAGCGACCCGGGGACGGCGGCGATCGCGAGGAACAGCAGCAACACCAGGGCGGTACGCATGCTGGTCAGCTGCCGCCACGCCCACCGTGCCCAACCCACCATGCCGAGGGCAGGACCGGTGATCTCGGACGGGGCGTCGGAGTCGAGGTGATCGGCGGGGCGCAGTGGGTCGACGACCGTGTCGGTCTCAGAGCGGGGCGGGAACATTGATCACCACCTGCTGCAGAGCAGACATCAGCGTGGTCCACAGCCCGGTCACCATCAGCACTCCGAGCAGCACCAGCAGGGCGCCGCCGACGATGTTCAGGGCGCGGATGTGGCGGCGCAGGAACGACACCGAGCGGGACGCCCATCCCCAGCCCACGGCGAGCAGCAGGAACGGGATGCCCAACCCGAGCGAGTAGGCAAGACCGAGCAGGCCGGCGCGGGCGGGGTCGCCAAGGTTCCACGACATCGACAGGATCGCCGCGAGCGTCGGACCGATACAGGGGGTCCACCCCACTCCGAGCGCGAACCCGAGCAGCGGGGCGCCGATCAGGCCGGCGCGGCTCTGCACCCGGGGGCGCAGGGTGCGTTGGGCGATGCCGAAGAACCCGATGAACACCAGGCCGAGCACGATCACGACCGCCCCGAGGATCCGGGTGAGGATGTTGCCGTACTGCAGCAGCAGGAACCCGAACGTGCCGCCCAGGATCGTCACTGTGACGAACACCACCGTGAACCCGGCGATGAACAGGCCCACCCCCAGCAGCAGGCGGGTGCGTTCCGCTGTGACCGTCGACCCGGTCGCGGCGGCACCTGGGTTGCTGCCGGCGGCGCCGCCGAGGTAGCCGAGGTAACCGGGCACCAGAGGCAGCACGCAGGGGGAGAGGAATGAGACCAGGCCGGCGAGGGCCGCGATCGGGATCGCGATCCAGAGGGCGCCGTCGACGACCAGCTGCCCGGGGTTCATGACGGGTTCTCCTCGGCGAGGGTGTCGGCGACCAGGGTGGACAGGATGGAGGCGCTGGCCAGCTGCCCGATGACCCGGGCGGCGACTCTCCCGTTCCGATCGAGCACGAGGGTGGTGGGGGTGGCCTGGATCGGGGTGACTTGGGCGAACGCGAGCTTGACCTTGCCGTCGTTCACGTCGATCACGCTCGGGTAGGTGACGTTGTTGTCACGGGCGAACGACAGGGCGGTGGCGGGCTGGTCGTAGGTGTTCACGCCGAGGAACGAGACGCCCTGGTCCTGGTACTCCTGCCAGACCTCTTCCAGCAGCGGCGCCTCGACGATGCACGGTCCGCATGCGGCGTACCAGAAGTTCACCACCAGCACCCCGCCGCGGTAGTCGTCGCTGGACACGCGCTCGCCGGTTTCGGTGACCCCCTCGAACGCGACCGGTTCGCCGCGGTCGGGCTCCGGGATCTCCACCACTTGGAACTCGCCGGCGATGTAGCCCTTCTCGTTCCCGTCCCGGTACTGCTGGGCGAGCGAATCGCTGCTCGCGCACCCGGCCAGTACGACGACTGCCAGCAGCACCACGGCTGCGGCGAACACGCGGCCGCGGGTCACGAGCGGCGGACCTTGATCATCGCTCCGGCGACCAGGAAGACCACCGCGGCAGCCGGTTGCGCGGCCGTCCACACCGGCCCGGAGAACGGGAACGGGAACACCGGGTTCCACAGCACCGCGATCGCGGCGAACACCGGCAGCCACCACCACTGCCGAGCCTGCACGGCGAACCAGCCGACGATGACGGCGAGGATCGCGGCGACGAACAGCACCAGCAGGAACCAGTCTCCGCCCATCAGCACCGGGGCCAGGAACAGGACGACCGCCGCGAGCAATCCCGGGGCGAACGCATTGCGCTGATAGACGGACGGCACTCGTTGCTTGGCCATCATGGTCTCTGCCCCTCCGCGACGGGCTCCTGCCCGTCCTGCGTCGTGTCGGCGCGTTGCGCGGTGGCAGCTCGCCGCCGTGCCCACAGCACGCCGACGAGGACGATGACGCCCGCGCCGAGGGCGACGTCGGCGAGGTTACCGATGAACCAGGTGCCGTAGGCGAGGAAATCGGTGACGTGCCCGACACCGAACCCGGGCGGGGAGAACAGTCGGTCGATGAGATTCCCGATCGCGCCGCCCAGGATCAGCCCGAGCCCCACGGCCCACCACACGGTGCGAGCTCGGACGACGGCGATCACCAGCAGCACCACGGCAGCCACCCCGAGGAGGGTGAGCAGCCCGGTGAACCCGGCGCCGAGGGAGAGGATCGCACCGGGGTTGAACGCGAGCTGCAGCCCGAGCAGATCTCCCAGCAGCGGGATGCGCTGCTCCGTGCTCAGCCCGGACAGCGCGGCCGCCTTGGTGGCCTGGTCGATCAGCACCACCACCGCGGCGATCACGCAGGCGATCGCGAGTCGTGTGCCTCGGTTACGAGCCATCTGTCTTGCCACTCGTCGAGGAATCTGCCTGGGCCGCTGCTGCGGCGGCGCGGTCGCGGCGGCGCCGTTCCCTGGCCACCATGAGCACCACGACCAGTGCCCCGCCGACGATCATCACACCGCTGATGACAGCCAGAACGGGGAAGATCTCTCCCCCGCCGGAGGCCTGACCGCCGTAGCCGTCATCCGCGGATTCGGCGGTGGAGGATGTGGGAGATGGTTCGGGCGTGTGCTCTGTGGCGGTGGGCGCGGGAGTGGGGGTGTTGTCGGGGATCGCGGCGGATTCGAGGGTGTACGTGTACTCGTCGCTGATGGGGTGGCCGTCGCTGGAGACGACCCGCCACCGCACCGTGTAGAGACCGGGCTCCTGATCGCCGGTGAGAGCCTGAGTGACCGTCGTGCCGTCGATCTGCGGCTGTTCGGTCGCGAGGTTCTGACCGCCCGGGGTGATCACTTCGATGACGACGGCGCTGCCCACGGTGAGGATTTCGCCGCTGAACGTCAACGAGATCTCCTGCGGCACCACGCCGATGGTCGCGTCAGCCTCGGGGGTGGCCGAGACGATGCTGTCGTGAGCGGCCGCGGACGATGCGGTGGAGAGCACTATGCCGGCTGCCAGCAGCAGGCTTGCCAACAGGCCGAGGAACGCGGCCGGGCGGAACCTGTGCGGCATCCGCGCGATGCCCGGGCTGGTGTCGGTAGGTGAGGAGGGTGTCATGGCGTGGCTTTCAGGGACGGTTGATGATGTGGTGGGCGATGGTGGTGGCGTCTCGCCAGACCCCGGTGATCGTGTCTGCGCCGCGGCCGCTGTACTGCGGCATGCCGGCCACGAATAGTCCCGGGATCCCGGTCTGGGTGCGGGCTGCCCGATCGGTGCGCGCGGCATCGGGCAGCCAGTCGTCGCCCGGTTCGTAGCCGGTGGCGAAGATCACGGAGTCCGGTGCGAGCTCGCTGCCATCGGCGAGTGTCACCACGCCACCGTCTGCGGCGGTTGCGGCGGGGACGATGGTGACGCCGGCGCGTCGCAGCTGGTCGTAGCTGTCGCTGAAGATCGGTTCGGGATGCCGCCGGCGGGTAAGCCACGAGACGGCCGGTCCAGCAGCTGCCGGGTAGCTGCTGCTCGGCCGGTGTCGGCGGGGGCTGCGCACGGACATGGTGACCGTGTGAGACGCGGTCAGCTCACGGGCTAGCTGCACGCCGCTGTTGCCGCCTCCTACGACGAGCACCTTGCCCGGCGGGATCTGGTTCGGGTACAGGTAGTCGCTGCTGTGCAGCACGATGCCAGGGACGCTCACACGTGCGGCCCACTCCGGCATGCGCGGATACGCCGCGGCGGCGGTGGCGCACACGACGTTGCGGGTCTGCACCTCCCCTGCGGTGGTGGACAGCAGCAGTGTGGTTCCGGTGCCGGGACGCTCTACCCCGGTGGCGCGGACACCCCAGACCGTCTCGACGCGGAGGCCCGCCTCGACGAAGGTGAGATAGTCGACGATCTCGTCTACGCGGGGACGCCGGCGTTGATCCCCGGGGAGTCCGCGAGGCGGGAGCGCGCTATGCCGGGCGTCGCTGAGCAGCTCCATCGAATGCCATCGGGATGCCCAGCTGCGCTGCCCCTTGCCGGCGGCGTCGATCACGACGAAGTCCTGCTGCGGACGCAGACCCTCGGCGTTCAACGCCGCGGCAACGGCTAGTCCCGACTGCCCGGCTCCGACGATGATCACTCGCCGGTGTGACAGGCCCGTCCGCATCACTGACCACCGGAGACGGCAGCCGCGATGGCGTCTTCGAGGTCGTTCAGCGTCTGCAGATCGAGCTTCTCCCCGTCGAGGAAGAAGGTCGGCGTGCTGTCGACTCCGAGAGCGCGTCCCTCGTTGAAATCGAGCTCCACCCGTTCGGTGGTGGCGGGATCGGCGACGGCTGCGTCGTAGGCGGCCATGTCCAGTCCGAGCTCTTCGGCGAAGCCGCGGAACAGGTCGGCGCGGGATTCCTGCGCCTCGCCCCACTCCGCCTGTGTCTCGAACAGCCGGTGATACATGTCCTCGAATCGGTCCTGCTGTGCGGCCGCTTCCGCAGCGATCGCCGCGTTCTTCGAGTTGAAGTGACCGGGCAGGGGGAAGTACCGCACCACGTAGGTGATCTGACCGGCGTACGTCTCGCGCAGGTCTTCGACGATCGGGTAGAACGCCCCGCACGCCTCACACTCGAAGTCCAGGAACTCCACGACGGTCACCGCATCCGGTCCGCCGTCGTCCAGCACGTGCGAGCTCTCCCGCACCACGGAGGAGCCGCCGGTGCTGCTTCCTTCCTCCGGGGGTGGGGCGGGGCTTTGATTGGCCAGGGCGTAGATGATCGCGACCAGCACCAGCACGACGACAACGGCGACGGAGATCAACGTCGCTTTCACAGGGGTTTTCATTCGGGTACTCCAAACCAAGACACGGCGCATGACAGGACCCGGGCGTGAGCCCGGGGCGAAGCGCCGTCCAGAGAGGACGGCATGCCGAATGTCAGGTTCGGGAGATGCTCAGCTGCGTCAGTGAGAGGGTGCGCACCCGCGAAAATGTCGACGGGTGGGGAAAGAGCGACAGTATCCGCGGCCAGATCCCGCGTTCAGGAAGGACGCGGCGACGCCACAGCCGGTGAGTCAGCACTGCGAACACCAGCCCGCAGAGAACCCCGAGAACACATAGCGCTGCCCCCATCAGAGCGCTGGTCCCCGAGGATTCGCCAACCGCCGCTTGATGTTCGCCGGCGCCGCTCGGATCGGTAGCGTTGTCGCTCAGCGGCTCGACGTGCGGGTCCAAGAGTGCGGATATTCCCAGCGGCACAGGTGTGGTGCCATCGGTCTCGAGGTGTCCTGCAGCGGCGATGCCCAGCACGAGCAGGAGTGCCAACCCTAGACCAGTAATGATCCTCGTTATCAGAAGACGCTCGCTCAGCACAGTATTGTGCTGGGTTCGAGTCGTCGGGATCATCACCGAAAGCTTACCGTGGGTTTATTCCAGGTCTGTAAACAGGCTCAGACACTTACCAGGTGAGGCTCCTTCACAGACGCAGAATCGTGAGCGGCGGGGACCGAGCGGGGGCGACGAGCGGCGCGTACACCGTTGAGGATGACGATGACCTCGGCGACTTCATGCACCAGCACGACGCCCGCCAGTCCGAGCACACCGAACAGTGCAAGGGGGAAGAGTCCGATGATGATCGCCAGGGCGAGGCCGATGTTGACGGTCATGATCCGCCGACCTCGGCGGGCGTGTGCCAGCGCCCCGGGGATGAGACGCAGATCGTGGCCAGTGAAGGCGACATCGGCAGACTCGATGGCCGCGGCCGATCCCTTCAGGCCCATCGCAATCCCCACCGTCGCGGTCGCAAGCGCGGGCGCATCGTTGATGCCGTCGCCTACCATCGCAGTCGGGCGCGTCATCACGAGAGTCTCGATCGCTGCAGCCTTATCCGCGGGCAGCTGTTCCGCACGCACGTCGGTGATCCCCGCCTCCCCGGCGATCGCGCGGGCGGTGCGTTCGTTGTCGCCGGTGAGCATGACCGTCTCGATGCCCTGAGCCTGCAGCATCCGCACCGTCTCGGCCGATTCTGCGCGAAGCTCGTCCCGCACCCCGATGAGACCGGCGATTTGCCCCTCGGCCTCGACGACCACGACGGTCATACCTTTGGAGGCCATCTCTTCGGCCGCGTCCCGGAGCGCGGCGGGGTCGAGCCAGCGGGCGTTGCCCGCTCGCACGGCGCGCCCATCGACGCGTCCGGTCATGCCCCGCCCGGCCTCTTCGATCACATCGGCCGCAGTGGGGGTCGTGGGACTGGCGGCGACGATCGCCGCAGCCAGGGGGTGCGTGCTCGTCGCTTCTAGCGCGGCGGCCCAGCCGAGCAGCTCGTCCCGGTTGATGCCGGGAGCGGGGCGCACGTCGACGACGGTCGGCTCGTTGCGGGTGAGGGTTCCGGTCTTGTCGAGGGCGACGGTGCGGATCGTGCCGAGCTGCTCGAAGGCCTCCCCGGACTTGATCACCACCCCGAACTTCGATGCAGACCCGACCGCGCTGATTACCGTCACCGGCACCGCGATCGCCAATGCGCACGGGGATGCCGCAACCAGCACCACGAGCGCCCGCTCGATCCACGTCCACGGGTCGCCCACGACCAGACCGAACAGCGCGACGAGCGCGGCCGCGATCAGCACCGCCGGCACGAGCGGCCGCGCGATCCGGTCCGCCAGTCGTGCCCGCTCGCCCTTGCGAGCATGAGCCTGCTCTACAAGGGCGACGATCTGCGTGAGTGAGTTGTCGCGCCCATCCGCGGTCGCCTCCACCCGCAACGTCGCCGACCCGTTCACAGAGCCCGCGGCGACCGCGGCGCCGGGACCGACTTCCACCGGAATGGACTCACCGGTGATCACGGATGTGTCCAGGCTCGAGCGGCCCTCCACGATCACGCCGTCAGTGGCGATCCGCTCACCGGCGCCGACGACGAAGATGTCGAGCTCACGCACCTCCGCCGCAGGGATTATGACGTCTCCCGCGAGGCGCGAGACCCGAACGGTCTCGGGAATGAGGGATAGCAGTGCGCGCAGCCCCTCCTTCGCGCGATCCATTGCACGGTCCTCGAGTGCCTCGGCGAGCGAGAACAGGAACGCCAGTGTTGCCGCCTCCCCGACGTGACCCAGTAGCACCGCTCCGATCGCGGCGATCGTCATCAGCAGCCCCACGCCGAGCCTGCCCCGAAACAGGCGGCGGATCGCACTAGGCACGAACGTGTACGCCCCGGCCAGCAGGGTGACCCACTGCAGGATCAGCGCCGGGATCGGGATGCCGGTCCACGCGAAGATGTACCCGGCCAGCAGGGTGACCCCGGCGATCGCGGAGGGCAGCAGCGCGGTGTCCCGCCACCACGGCGGCCGCACCTCGAGTCCGTCGTCATCATCGTGGTCGTCGTGACCGGGCGCGTGCGTGGCGGTCTTCTCGTCGGGTCCGCAGCATGCGTCACCGGCATCGTGGTGTGCGCGACGTGCCTTGCCGGCCATGGCCGGCTCGTCGACCGGGCCGCAGCAGGCGTCGCCGGTGGCCAGCGGCTTGCTCAGCTGCAGCCGCTTCACGATCGTCGTGGTCTTGTGACTGTGTCAGTTTGGTCTGA
>NZ_DEPK01000183.1:0-32304 GCF_002358725.1 Microbacterium sp. UBA3394 | reverse complement strand
GCCGAAGCATCCGGGGTTCTGTTCTGTCAGGCGCTGAAGCGTGATTACTTCAGGGTGACGGTGGCGCCGGCGCCCTCGAGGGCCTCCTTGGCCTTCTCGGCGGCTTCCTTGTTCGCGCCCTCGAGCACGGGCTTGGGAGCACCGTCGACGAGACCCTTGGCGTCGCCGAGGCCGAGCGAGGTGAGCTCGCGGACGACCTTGATGACCTGGATCTTCTTGTCGCCGGCGGCCTCGAGGATGACGTCGAACTCGGTCTTCTCCTCCTCGCCAGCGGCCTCGCCACCGGCACCACCGGCGGCGGGGGCGGCACCGGCGACGGCGACGGGCGCCGCGGCGGTGACGTCGAAGGTCTCCTCGAACGCCTTGACGAACTCGCTGAGCTCGATGAGCGTGAGCTCCTTGAACTGGTCGAGCAGCTCTTCAGTGCTGAGCTTTGCCATGATGATTCTCCTTGCTTGGGTATCTGTCGCCGCAGGCCGGATCAGGCCGCGGACTCCTGCTTCTCGCGCAGTGCGTCGACCGTGCGCACGGCCTTCGACGGGAGCGCGTTGAAGACGAATGCCGCCTTGGTCATCGAGGCCTTCATCGCACCGGCGAGCTTCGCCAGCAGGACTTCACGGCTCTCGAGGTCGGCGAGCTTGTTGACCTCGTCCGCGGTGAGAGGGTTACCGTCGAAGTAACCGCCCTTGACCACGAGATGAGGGTGTGCCTTGGCGAAGGCGCGCAGGCCCTTCGCGACGGTGACCGGGTCACCGTGCACGAACGCCACGGCCGACGGACCCTTGAGGTCGTCGTCCAGCGACGAGATCCCCGCGTTGTTCGCGGCGATCTTGGTCAGCGTGTTCTTCACCACGGCGTATTCCGCGTCCTGACGGATGCTGTTGCGGAGCTCCTTGAGCTCGGCAACCGTCAGACCGCGGTACTCGGTGAGCAGTACGGCGGTCGAGTCCTCGAAGTTCTTCGTGAGCTCGGCGACCGATGCTTCCTTCTGCGCCATGGCCACTCCTTGTGTGTACGAGACGCCCGACGGTGGTGGGGCGTCGGCCTGGGACATCCGGTCGCTCGGGCAAAGAAAAAAGCCCCGGCGCAAGCGCACGGAGCTCGATTTCCCGTCAGTCCGGGATCTCTGTCGTACACCTGCGCAGGCCCCTGTTCTTCACAGAGCTTCGATCGTCTCGTTCGCACGACACGATGACCGGCGGTCTTCGGCTCCGGTTACTCTACCCCACCCGCCCTTCTCCCCCAAATCCCCGCCCCGCCCCTCCTCCGCACCATCGCCGAGCCACCCCTTTGATGCCCAGCCACCCCTTTCGTGGCGCAGGCAATGGGCTGGTTCGGCACGAAAGGGGTGGCTCGACCGAGGCGACGGTCACGAAGGACGGATGCCGAAACGGGCGAGACGTGCACCGAGCGCCGCCGGGGTGGCCGCATGCTCGTCGCCCCAGCGGGCAAGTCTCCACTGGGTCGTTCCTCGGATCCAGTCTTCGCGCGCCTTCTCGTCGAGCAGCACCTGTTCGACGCTGCGCCCCGAGCGCCGCGCCTCATCCACGTACTTGTCCTTTCCGTCGCACTCTCCGAACGTCCTCAGGCCTCTCAGCCCGATGTCGACGAAGTACGAACCTCCGCCCGGAGCCGGTACGGGCACCTGCAGCTCCGCCCGTTCGAACCCCAGTCGATGCAGCTGGAGCCGACTCACGCTCTCCAGCGGCAGCTGGGCCCGACCATCTGCCAGCTCGACGATGCGCCGCGCCTGGCGGATACCTCGCGGGCCCGATCTCTCCGTACGGTGGAGCAGCCGCGATGTGAAGTCGGCAGCGGCGCGATCGTCGAACCGCCGCGGATCGCCGCCGATCTGTCCGAGAGCAGCGTCGGCGATCGAGATCGACGCCTCGGCCGACACCGCACGAATCACGTCATAGGTCGTCCGCTCGAGATTCGTGCAGAGGAGGCCACCGACGATGTCGACCTCCGTCTCCGCGAGGCTGCCCTCGTGTCGCATCACGTCATTTGCGCTGTGACGGGCGGACACCGCCGCGAGGACGTGCGCGCGACGAGGAGCGAGCCGATAGAGCGGCAACCCGTGGAGAACCGCGGCCGAGACGCCACAGAAAACCACCGTCGCACCCCGCGACGCACGCTCGACTGCGAGGACGAGCGCACGATGACGGGACTCCGGCCACAATGAGGCCCAGACCGCGCCGTCGATGTACGTGCCCCGGCGGATGCGGTGGAGGACCCCGGCGTCGACGGCGTCGGCGATCGAGCGGTCGCTCATCCCTTCGTCGATAAGCGCCGGCCGTGATCGCAGCAGACCGAGGAGTTCGTCGAGACTCGCGTGACGCATACTCGCACGGTCCCGCAGGTCGCTCGCCGGAGCCGCTGCCGAATCCATCTTGTGGACGAAGCCGAGTCACGCCGAGGTGGGGAGGAGCACTGCACACGCATCGAGCCATCCCTTTCGCGCCGAACGAGCCCCTTCTCCGCAACGGAAAGGGGGTGGTTCGGCAACAAAGGGGTGGTTCGAGTCGAGGGACGAGGGGGACGGGTGGGGAAGCGGGGCGGGGGGATGCGGGGGTGTCGCGGGAGAGGTGGGGGATGCGGTGGGTAGCCTGGGGGGATGACTCCGGAGCTCGCCGCACGCATCGTGGCGGACTCCCGGGATCGCGTTTCCTGGGTGCGCGCCCGCTCGCGCGGCATCACCGCCACCGACGTCGCGACCCTCACCTCCGAGCGCGCCATCGCACGGGCAGCCGACGCGAAGCTGCTCGGATCCGGCTTCTCGGGGAACGCCTTCACAGCACACGGCCGCGCCCGCGAGCCGGAGATCGCGGCGTGGGTGGCGGCGACCCACGGCATCCAGCCCTCGAGCGCGCTGTTCCACGCCGTCGTCGAGAAGCGACACCTCGCCACGCCCGACGGCATCGGGGTGGACACGACCGGACACGTCGTACTCGCGGAGATCAAGACGACGAACAAGGCCTGGCGCTCGATCCCCCGCTCCTACCTCCGGCAGGTGTGGTGGCAGCAGCACGTGCTCGGCGCCGAGCGCACCCTCGTCGCGTGGGAGCAGCACGACGACTTCGTCCCGATCCACGACGAGCCCCGGTGCCAGTGGGTGGATCGCGACGAGGTCGAGATCGGCAAGCTCGTCAGCCTCGCGACCGCGCTGATCGACGAGCTCTACCACCGCACGCAGCTCGGCACGTCGCTGCACGCGCGCACGGCGCCGCCCCGGCGCGATCGACAGCCCTACCGCGCGCTCGCGCTGGCCGACTGACCCTCGCCGACGGCGAACACGCGTTTCGCCTCGGCATCCCACACCCGCATCCGCACCGCACGCACACGGGATGGCGCGTCGCCGACGAGGTCGAGCGCTTCGGCGAGACGGTCCACCGGCATTCGTCGAGCGAGCGTCACATGAGGGGTCCAGGCGTCGGGGACCGCGTGCGGGATGACGCGCTCGGCGCCGCCGAGCCGCGCGGCGACCTCCCGCTGCAGCGCGAGCAGGTCGGCCGCGACGATCACGGGGCAGGCAAGCACCCGGCGTGGCCCGTCTCCGAACAGGATGATGCCGGACAGCGCGAGCTCGAGCGGCAGCCGACCCGCGAGACCCGACAGCAGCCGCGCATCCTCGGCGCCGGCGCGGTCGGTCCCGTCCAGGACGGCGAGCGTGACGTGCGGCGCGTTCGTCGCTCCGGCATGGCGCCCGGCGCTCGGCAGCCCTCGCTCGATCAGCGCGTCCCATGCGCGCCGCACCCCGGCGTCGCTCTCCTCGTCGAAGACGAGTTCCACGCTCCTCATCCCGCCATCATCTCCCGTGCCGCCACCGCAGCACAGAGCACCACGACCGTTTTGGTTGACGCAGATCAACCATCTGCGTATAGTTGACGCAGATCAACCTTTGTGCGCGTCACCGTCGCCGCCGCGTTCCGCTCTTCGTCACGAGGTCCTCATGTCGCAACCCCTCTCCGAATCCGCCGCCACGCCGCGCGACCGTCGCCGAGTACTCCAGGCCCTCATCGGCCTGCTGCTCGGGATGTTCGTGTCGATGCTCGCCTCGACGGTCGTCTCCACCTCGCTGCCGGTCATCATCCACGACCTCGGCGGGGATCAGGCCGCCTACACCTGGGTCGTGACGGCCACCCTGCTCACGACCGCGATCTCGACCCCCATCTGGGGCAAGCTCGCCGATCTGTTCGACCGCAAGATGCTCATCCAGATCGCCATCGTGATCTTCGTGCTCTCCACCGCGGCCGCCGGTTTCTCGCAGGACACCACCATGCTCATCGCGTGCCGCGCGGTGCAGGGCATCGGCGCCGGTGGGCTCGCCGCGCTCAGCCAGGTGATCATGGCCGACATCATCAGCCCGCGCGAGCGCGGCCGCTACATGGGCCTGTTCGGCGCCGTGATGGCCGTCGCCACCGTCGGCGGGCCGCTCCTCGGCGGCGTCGTCACCGACACGCTGAACTGGCGCTGGAACTTCTTCATCGCCCTCCCCTTCGCCGTGGCCGCACTCATCATCCAGCAGCGCACGCTGCACCTTCCCACCCGCCCCAAGAAGCGGGTGCGCATCGACTACGTCGGCATCGTGCTCCTGAGCACCGCCGTCTCGCTGCTGCTCATCTGGGTCACAAACGCCGGCACGTCCTATGACTGGTGGAGCACGGAGACGATCCTCATGGTCGGTGGAGCCGTCGTCGCGGGCGTGCTCTTCGTGGTCGTCGAACTCCGCTCGGCCGAACCCCTCGTGCCCCTCACGCTGTTCCGCAACCGCACCTTCACCCTCGCCGTGATCGCCTCGATCGCAACGGGCATCGCGATGTTCGGCACCTCGGTGTTCCTCAGCCAGTACATGCAGATGGCTCGAGGCGCCACGCCCACCGAGGCCGGTGTCATGACCATTCCGATGATCGCCGGACTGTTGCTCGCATCCGTCGTCGTCGGAGCGCTCATCACGCGGCACGGGCACTGGAAGCCGTATCTCATCGCCGGGGCCGTGCTTCTGATCGCCGGCTCCTACACCCTGTCGACCATTCACTACGACACGAACTTCGCCCTCGTGTCGCTGTACATGTTCCTCCTGGGTGCGGGCGTCGGCACGACGATGCAGAACCTGGTCCTCATCGTGCAGAACACCGCCCGCCCCACGGAGATGGGGGTGGCCAGTTCCGGCGTGACGTTCTTCCGGTCGCTCGGCGGCACGGTGGGCGTCTCGGTGATGGGGGCGACCCTGGCGAGTTCGGCATCGACCCTCGTCGCCGAGCGCCAGAACGACATCGCTGCGGCGCTGACCGCGCTCGGGGCGGAGGGTGCGCAGATCGCCGCTCAGCTGCAGTCGGGAGCGATCCCGCAGGTCGCGACGCTGCCGGAGAGCCTGCGGGTGATCTTCGAAGACGTGTATGCGACCGCGATCGCGCACGCGTTCCTCATCGCCGTGCCCGTCGCCGTCGTGAGTCTCATCGCGATCGCCTTCCTGCCGAACGTGCCTCTCACGCGCATGACCACGAGCGAGCGGATCGAGGCCACCGAGGCCGACCTCGCCACCGTCTCGGTGAGCGAGGGGATGGATGCGCTGGCCGCCACCGGAACGATCACCACGCCGTCCGAGCCGACCAAGCCGCGCGACGCCGACGCCGGCCGCGAGCACCGCTAGGGTCGACACCGATGAGCGGATCGGAACCGGGACCCGTGGCGGCGACGCATGACGTCGCCGCCAGCGACGCCCACGTCGCCGCCACGCGCGCTCTCGAGGCGGAGTTCGGGCAGCTGATCGCGCAATTCCGGGTTCTGCTCGCCGAACAGGCCGCGCGCGTGAGCCCCGGCATGCTCCCGGGCGCCTACAAGACCTTCACGACGATCACCCGCATGGCCCCGGTCTCCAGCTCGGCGCTCGGCGAGGCGCTCTTGGCCGACAAGGCCCAGGTCAGCAGGACGGTGCGCGACCTCGAACGACGGGGCCTCATCTACCGCTCGCCCGATCCGGCGGACGGCAGGGTGAGCCTGCTCGCCCCGACCGAGGAGGGGCTTCGCCGGCTCGAGACCGTGCGCGACCCGCAGCGCAATTCGCTCATGCGCCGCATGTCGACGTGGGACCTCGATGACATCCACACCCTCACCCGCCTCCTCCGCGCGCTGCGCGAGGACGCCGACACTCCTTAGCGGCACGGTGATCGCGTCGTAACACGGTCGAGACAAACTCGCGGTTGACTGTTCCCACAGGCAACACGAGTGCCGATGTCGGCACGCAGGGAGGGGGCGACCGATGAAGTTCCGGCCGCTGCGACCGATATCCGTGGCGCGCGAGATCGCGCTGCCGGATCCGCCCGAGACGATGCGAGCCGTCGTCTTCGACGAGACGGGAGATCCGGATGTGCTTCACACCGCCACGCTCCCCGTACCGGCTCCCGTCATCAGCGAACTGCTCGTGCGCGTGGTCGCCGCCGGCGTGAACCCCATCGACGCGAAGACGCGCGCGGGACGCGGCGTCTCGGGCGCGATCACCGCCCTGCCGAGCACGCTCGGCTTCGATTTCAGCGGCATCGTGATGAACGCGCCGTACGAGGCGCATCCCTTCCCGCCCGGGACCGAGGTGTACGGGATGGTGCCCTTTCCCCGATCGGGCGGCACCTACGCCGAGTACGCGGTGGTGCCGACGCTGTCGATGGCGCGCAAGCCCAGCACGCTCTCGCACGTGGAGGCGGCCGGCGTGCCGCTCGCGGCCCTCACCGCGTGGGGCCTGGTTGTCGAGACCGCACACGCCCACGAGGGTCAGCGGGTGCTGATTCACGCCGGCAGCGGCGGGGTGGGTCACTTCGCGGTGCAGTTCGCGGCGTACTTCGGCGCGCACGTGACCGCCACCGCCTCGGGCCCGAACGCCACGTGGCTGCGCGAGCTCGGCGCCTCGGTGGTGATCGACTACTCCTCCACCCGCTTCGACGAGGTCGTGGGCGACATGGATGTCGTCATCGACCTCGTGGGCAACGCCGATGGCAGCACCGGCACCCGATCGCTGTCGGTGCTGCGGCCCGGCGGCCTGTACATCATGGTGCCCACCGGCTCCTGGCCCGGCTACGCGGAGGCCGCCGCCGAGGCGGGCGTCCGCGCGACCTCGTACAAGGTGCTGCCCGACGGCAACGCCCTGGCGACGATCGCACGCCTCCTCGAGTCGGGTGCGATCCAGGTGTACATCGACCGCGTCTACAGCCTCGACGAGGCCGCCACCGCCCATCGCGAACTGGAGCGCGGCCACACCCGCGGAAAGAGCGTGCTGCGCATCGGCGACGACTGACGCTGCTCATTCACGACGCAGCGCATGCGTCGCCTCCGCTGAGACCTCGTCGGCGATCCGGTCGAGCACGTGCGAGCGCAGGTTCCACTGCTGCCAGTGCAACGGCACATCCAGCGGGGGACCGTCGAGCACGAGGAGTCGGCCCGCGCGCACCATGGGAAGCGCCTGCGCCTCCGGCAGCATGCCCCAGCCGAGTCCGAGCGCGATGGCCGTGGCGAAGTCGGCCGAGGCGGGCACGAGGTGGGTGGGCACGGCCGCCGGGTCGACCCCGGCCGCGCGCAGCCATCGGTTCTGCAATTCGTCCCGTCGGTCGTAGTTCACCACGGGCGCGGCCGTGAAGCCGGCCTTCCCCTCCCCCAACCAGGCGTCGGCGAACCCCGGCGCGGCGACGGGAAGATACCGCAGCGCGCCGAGCGGATGCGCGCGGCACCCGGCCACCGCGACGGCAGACGAGGTGACGGCCGCCATGACGCTGCCGCGCTCGAGGAGGGTCGCGGTGTGGTCCTGATCGTCTCGGTGCAGGTCGAACACGACGGGGAGCTGATCCGCCACGCGTGCGAGGGGCGCGAGGAACCACGTCGACAGCGAGTCCGCATTGACCGCGATCGGCACGCTCACGCGGGTATCGGCCGCCGCCACGCCGAGCTCGACGGCCGCCTCGTGCTGCACCAGGGACAGCTGCCGGGCGAGACGCACGACCACCCCGCCGGCGTCCGTTGCGCGCGGCGGCTTCGCCCGCACGAGCAGCACCCGTCCGACCAGCTCCTCGAGGGCCTTGACCCGCTGGCTCACCGCCGAGGGCGTGACGCGCAGACGCCTCGCTGCGGCATCCATGCTGCCTTCGTCGACGATCGCCGCCAGCGTCTCGGCTCCCTCGAGAGGAATCTGCACCATAAGCTCCGCTCACGTTTGATAAGAATCATTCGCTGTACTTCCTCTCACGCCGAGCATAGCGTCGAGTCGTGCTCGACTCCTTCCTCGCTGGGATCGCCCTCGGGCTGTCGCTCATCATCGCCATCGGCGCGCAGAACCTGTTCGTGCTGCGCCAGGGGCTGAAGCGTCAGCACGTGCTCCTGGTCGCGACGATCTGCACGCTGTCGGATGCGGTGCTCATCGCCGTGGGGGTGTCGGGCATCGGAGCGCTCCTGAATGCTCTCCCGGGTCTCATCGGCGTGGTCCGGTGGGTGGGAGCGGCTTTTCTCGTCGGCTACGGGCTGCTCGCCCTGCGGCGGGCGTTCCGCCCCGCCTCGGACGGACTCGCGGGCGTCGGCACGGCATACACCCCGACCCCCGGAGCGAGTACCACGGCCACCGCGACCCGCACGCGGACCATCGTCCTCACGGTGCTCGCGCTCACCTGGCTCAACCCGCACGTCTACCTCGACACCGTCTTCCTCCTCGGGTCCATCGCCACCACGCACGGCGACCAGCGCTGGGTCTTCGCCGCCGGCGCCATGCTCGGCAGCGCGATCTGGTTCTCCGCACTCGCCTTCGGAGCGAGACTCCTCAGTCGCTGGCTGGCACGCCCGCGCGTCTGGCGCGTGCTCGACACGGCGTTCGCGGTCATCATGATCGCGCTGGGGATCAGCCTCGTGCTGCCCCACTGACTCCGCCGCATCCCGTCTCCGACCCTGGCGCGGCGCGCGTGCTCAGGGCAGGATGAGCGGATGAAGCGTGTGCACGTCATCGTCAGCGGCGACGTACAGGGGGTGGGATACCGCTACACCGCGCGCGGCGTCGCCGAGCGGATCGGCGTCGCCGGGTGGATCCGCAACCGCCCCGACGGAACGGTCGAGGCCGAGATCGAGGGCAGCGAGGAACAGGTCACCTCGATGCTGGCCTGGATGCATCAGGGGCCGCCGGGCTCCCACGTACGCGAACGGGTCGTGTCGGATGCGCCGCTCGAGGGCGCCGGGGGATTCCAGGTGCGACGGACCGGGTGAGGCCCTCTGTCGCTCCCCGTCAACGTGGTGTGACGGGCGTCTGCACGCCGCACGCCGCTTCGATGTCGCGAGCCGCCGCGAACGCGACATGGTCTGCGCCGGCACCCGAGATCGCCTGCACGCCGGTCGGCAACCCATCGGCGGCCCGTCCCGTCGGCACCGCGATCGCCGGGAGCGCGAGGTAATTGACGGCGACGCTCAAGCGGTACCGCCGCCACCAAGATCCCGCGGTCTCGGCGTCGGCGAGGTCGGCGTCCGCGAGCGGCGGCCGGGTCTCGGAGACGGCGCCGATGAGCACGGGATGCTCGCGCACGAAATCCTGCCAGGCGGCGGCGACCACCGCGCGCCGCGCCCAGACGGCGGCGTACTCCTCGACCGTGTCCAGGTGGGTCTGCGCGCCTCCCGCGAGTTCCAGGAATCGCCCCGCACCGCGCCCGAGGGGCGGATCCCACCGGCTCGGCTCATAGGCGTTCTGCATCTCGGTCGTCGAGAGCAGACGCCACCCGGTCACCGCTTCGTCGAGACGCGGCGGATGCACCTCGACGAGTTCCCAGCCGGCTCGTCCCAGCGACTCCGCCGCCGCATCCAGGGCCGCCGCGTTCTCGTCGCTCTCGCCGTCGCCGAACGGGTCGCGGATGATCGCCGCGCGGCGCGGTCCGTCGTATCCCCGCGGGTGCGGCCGCGTGACCGCGAACGGATCACGCCCGTCGGCGCCGTGCACGATCCCGAACACCAGGTCGGTGTCGCCGACGTGCCGCGTGAGGATCCCGGCGGTGGAGAACTGTTGGATGGACAGCGGCACCGGTTCGGTCCGGTGCGCTGTCGAGGAGGCGAGCCGACCGCCGGTCGGGCGGAAGCCCGTGACCCCGACGGCGTTCGCCGGCACGCGCAGCGAACCGCCGTAGTCGTTGCCGAGGCCCACGGCGACCATGCCCGTGGCCACCGCCACCGCGTCTCCCCCGCTCGACCCGCCGGGTGAGTGCGCGGCGGACCACGGGTTGCGGGTGCGGCCGAACAGGTCGTTCTCCGTCTCCCAGCGCATGCCGAAGTCGGGCATGTTCCCGCGACCGAGCGGGATGGCGCCGGCCGCGAGCATCCGCGCCACGACGGTCGCGTCGTCCGCCGGCACGGCCGCGCGAGCCCCGCGCCATCCGTGCGTGGTCGCCGACCAGGTGAGGTCGATGTTCTCCTTCACCGAGAACGGCACGCCCGCGAGCGGCCCCGGGTCCTCCCCGCGAGCGAGGCGCGCATCGATACGACGAGCTCGATCGCGCGCGCGGTCGTCGAACACCGTGGTCAGAGCTCCGACCAGCGGGTTCACCTCGTGGATGCGCGCCAGGTGCGCCGCCACGACCTCGCTCGCGGAGACCACGCTCGCGCGCACCGCGTCCGCGATCTCGGCGGCGGATGCACGCCACAGCTCGGGGGGCGGGGTCATGTCGTCATTCTCCCAGAACGACGGA
The DNA here is from genome assembly GCF_002358725.1 of Microbacterium sp. UBA3394. NCBI lineage: Bacteria > Bacillati > Actinomycetota > Actinomycetes > Micrococcales > Microbacteriaceae > Microbacterium > Microbacterium sp. UBA3394. The sequence continues at coordinate 21,610 of NZ_DEPK01000183.1, read as the reverse complement.
ACGGGCCCCTCCGGAAGGAGGGACCCGTTCTGGTCAGCCGGTGGCTCAGATGGCGTTGACGTCCAGCGGGATGCCGGGGCCGAACGTGGTCGACACGGCGCCCTTCTGGATGTAGCGGCCCTTCGAGCTCGACGGCTTCAGGCGCACGATCTCCTCGAGGGCGACCTTGATGTTCTCGTCGAGCTGGTCGGCCGAGAACGAGGCCTTGCCGACGATGAAGTGCACGTTGGCGTGCTTGTCGACGCGGAACTCGATCTTTCCGCCCTTGATCTCCTCGACGGCCTTGGCCGGGTTCGGCGTCACCGTGCCGGTCTTGGGGTTCGGCATGAGGCCGCGGGGTCCGAGGACCTTTCCGAGACGACCGACCTGGCCCATCAGCTCCGGGGTGGCGACGGCCGCGTCGAAATCGGTCCAACCGCCGGCGACCTTCTCGATGAGCTCGGTGCTGCCGACCTCGTCGGCGCCCGCGGCGATCGCGGCCTCGGCGGCCGGACCGTTCGCGAAGACGATGACGCGCGCGGTCTTACCGGTGCCGTGGGGCAGGATGACGGTGCCGCGCACCATCTGGTCGGCCTTGCGGGGGTCGACGGCGAGCTTGAGCGCGACCTCGACGGTCGAGTCGAACTTCGCCGAGCCGGTCTCCTTCGCCAGGGCGACGGCCTCGGCAGGCGTGTAGAACTTGCCGTCCTCGATCTTCGAGGCTGCGGCTGCGTAGGACTTGGACTTGGTAGCCATTCTCGTTACTCCCCTCAGTCCTCAACCGTGATGCCCATGGAACGGGCGGTGCCGGCGATGATCTTCGAGGCGGCCTCGATGTCGTTCGCGTTGAGGTCGGGCTGCTTGGCCTGGGCGATCTCGCGCACCTGGTCCTTGGTGATCTTGCCCACCTTGACGGTGTGGGGCGTGGCCGAGGCCTTCTGCACGCCGGCGGCCTTCTTGATCAGCTCGGCGGCCGGAGGGGTCTTGAGGACGAACGTGAAGCTGCGGTCCTCGTAGACGGTGATCTCCACCGGGATGACGTTGCCGCGCTGCGACTCGGTCGCGGCGTTGTACGCCTTGCAGAACTCCATGATGTTGACGCCATGCTGACCGAGCGCGGGGCCGATCGGCGGCGCCGGGTTGGCGGCACCGGCGTTGATCTGGAGCTTGATCAGGCCGGTCACCTTCTTCTTCGGTGCCATTTCCTTTTCCTTTCATCGAACCGGATGCGGCTTGCGCATCCTGCTCTCCCGCAGACCCGGCGGTTCCGGGCAGCGGTATCCCGCGGACGGGAAGTCTTGTGGGTGTCAGACCATCTTCGTGACCTGGTCGAACGACAGCTCGACCGGGGTCTCGCGCTCGAAGAGCGAGACGAGCACGGTGAGCTTGCCGCTCTCGGGCTTGATCTCGCTGATCGAACCGGGGAGACCCGCGAACGAGCCCTCCTTGATCGTGATGGTCTCGCCGACCTCGAAGTCGACCTCGGCCTGAACGGTGCGCGCCTGCGTCGGCGACCCCTTCGCGGCGGAGCCCTTCGCGGGCGTGGTCTCCTTGACCTCGACGAGCGACTTCAGCATGTTGAAGGCCTCTTCGAAGCGCAGCGGCGTCGGGTTGTGGGCGTTGCCGACGAAGCCGGTGACGCCCGGCGTGTGGCGCACGACCGACCAGGTGTCCTCGTTGAGCTCCATGCGCACGAGCACGTAGCCGGGGATCCGGACGCGCGTGACCATCTTGCGCTGCCCGTTCTTGATCTCGACGACGTCCTCCATGGGGACCTCGATCTGGTAGATGTCCTCTTCGACCTCGAGCGTCGACTTGCGCTGCTCGATGTTGGCCTTCACCTTGCGCTCGAAGCCGGCGTAGGAGTGGATGACGTACCACTTGCCCTCGAGCGAGCGGAGCTCGGCGCGGAAGGCCTCGTAGGGGTCCTCCTCGACCTCGTCGACGATCGCCTCGGCGGCGGCGACATCGGCCACCAGCTCGGGGTCGACGGCGGGCTCGTCCTCGTCACCGTTCACGTCGGGACCGTCGTAGGGGGCGACCTCGTCGGCGGCCTCGGCCTCGCGCTCGGTCTCCTCCTCGGCGAGCGAGTCGGTGAGCACCTCGGCGGCGGCCTCGGCCTCGTCGGTGCGGTCGATGTTCAGAGCGTCGTTCACGATGGCGTCTGCTTCCGGGTCGGTGGTGTCCACATCGTCCAGCGAGGTGTCGGTGTCGTCGTCGGCTGACTCGTCGACGACGTGGATGGCGACGTGCTCCGCCGACGTGCTGGCCTGCTCCTCGCGCGCGAGCTCGTTGCCCTCCTGGGCCTCGTCGTCCTCGGAGGACTGCTCCGCGGCGGTCGCCCAGTCGGCGTCGTCGACATATCTTTCAGACAATTGCTTCTCTTCCGTGTCGGTGGGCGCACCAGGCGCACACCACCCGCTGTTCGACCGGTGGGATCAGGCGCCGTCGGGAACGCCGAAGACGACCTGCGTCGTCCAGGCGAAGAGCACGTCGAGACCGTAGACGATCGCCATCATGACGACGACGAAGCCCAGCACGACCGCCGTGTACTTCACCAGCTCCTTGCGCGTCGGCGTGACGACCTTGCGCAGTTCGGCGAAGACCTGACGGATGAACAGGGCGATGCGCGCGAAGACGTTCGGCTTCTTCTCGCGCGGCCCGTCGCTCGACGCGACGATCTCGCCCTTCGGTTCGTCCTGGACCATCAACCCACCTGTTGTATCTTCCGTGTGTCAGCTTGCGCTGACGCGCAGGGCGGACAGGAATCGAACCTGCAACCTGCGGTTTTGGAGACCGCTGCTCTGCCAATTGAGCTACCGCCCTAGAGACTCTCGCGAGCCCCGAGGTTCCACACTCCTCGCCCGCTTCCGATCGAGAGGATGCGACCCGCACGGCGGGCACGGCGAAAGAATGCAGAAAAGTCCTGCTCTCCCCAGTGTACGGCATGCCCACACGACCGGCGAACCCGGCCTCACCCGCGCGGATGGCGCCGCACCCGCCTCAGCCCGGCTGCACGGCGTCGCGATCGGGCTCTTCCCCGCGCGCGAACGCGCGGCCGGTGAGCTCCGCGGGAACGACGCGCACGTAGTTGTACTTCACCGTCGGTATCCACGGCTTGAGCGGGAGCCGATCCGCCGCCTCGACCTCGTCGAGCGCATCCAGCCGACGGGCGTGACCGCGCACGACCACGCTCCACGCACGGTCGTCGGTCCAGTGGTCGACTTCGAAGAGCACGTGGTCGTTGACCGTGAGCTCCAGCAGCTTGCTGCCCTCAGCGGTGCGGAACACCAGCGAGCGTCCGTCCAGGACGTAGTTGACGGGGAAGATGTCGAGGACGTCGCCGACATGGGTGACCAGACGACCCAGCTGGTGGGATGTCAGATGCTCCCAGCACTCGTGCTCGTCGAGGATCGTGACCGCGTCGCCGAACTCGTTCATGACCCCATCCTGCCCCCGGCGCACGGCGCGCGCCAGGGGGCCAGCGCGTCAGGCGATGCGGATGAGCTTCTTGTTCACGAACTCGTCTGCCGCCAGCAGACCGAGCTCGCGCGACGTGCCCGAACGCTTGATGCCGCCGAACGGGAGCTCCGGCGAATCGGCGAGCACCAGGTTGACGTAGACCATGCCGGCGTCGATGCGATCGGCCACCCGTTCGGCCTGCTCCGCGTCGGTGGTGAACACGTACGAGCCCAGACCGAAAGCCGTGTCGTTGGCGATCCGCACGGCGTCGTCCTCATCGGCCGCACGATAGACGACACCCGCTGGGCCGAACAGCTCCTCGCCATAGACGTCCATGTCGCTGGTCACGTCGGTGAGCACCGTGGGCGCGATGTAGGCGCCCTCCCGCGTGCCGCCCGTCGTGAGCGTCGCGCCCTGCGCCACGGCGCGGTCGATCTGCTCCTGCAGACGATCCGCCGCCGCCGACGACGACAGTGGGCCGAGCACCGTGTCCGCCGCGAACGGGTCTCCCATCACGGTCGCCGCCATCGCCGCGGTGAACTTCGCCACGAACGCGTCGTAGAGCTCGTCCACCACGATGAACCGCTTCGCCCCGTTGCACGCCTGACCGTTGTTGTCGATGCGCGCGTCGACGGCTGCGCTGACCGTCGCATCCAGGTCGTCGGTGGAGAGCAGGATGAAGGGGTCGGATCCGCCGAGCTCGAGCGCGACCTTCTTGAGGTGACGGCCCGCGAGTTCGGCGACGGCCGATCCGGCCCGCTCGGAACCCGTCACCGACACCCCCTGCACGCGGGGGTCGGCGATGACCACCGCTGCCTGCTCGTTCGTGGCGTAGAGGTTCACATACGCGCCGTCCGGAAGTCCGGCGTCGGTGTAGATGGCCTCGAGCGCTGCCGACGATTCCGGGCACTGCGGCGCGTGCTTGAGAAGGATGGTGTTGCCCACCGCGAGGTTGGGGGCGGCGAACCTCGCCACCTGGTATGCCGGGAAATTCCACGGCATGATGCCCAGCAGAACACCGATCGGCGCCCGGCGGATCACCGCCGTCCCCTCACCGAGGATGTCGATGGGGGTGTCGCCGGTGATCTGGTCGATGTGGTCGGCGTAGTACTCGACGATGTCGGCGGCGAAGTCCACCTCCCCCTCGGCTGCAGCCAGCGGCTTGCCCATCTCGCGCACGATGATCGCGGCGAGCTCGTCGCGGCGTTCCCGGTGGAGCTCCGCGATGCGCCGGATCACCGCAGCGCGCTCCGAGGGCGGGGTGACGCGCCACGACCGCGCAGCCGCGTGGGCACGGCCCACCGCTGCGTCGAGGTCGGCGTCGCCGATGGTCGGATACGTCGCGAGGGTCTCCCCGGTGGCGGGGTTGACCACGGCGTAGTCGCTCATGTGATTCCTTTCGTTCGGCCGGTCAGCGCCGGCGGCGCCGGAGGCTCTCGGGGGCCGCCATCGAGAGGGTGCGACCGCGGAAGAAGTCGGGGCGTCTGACGGCCTGCCACACCATGATCACCACACCGACGACGATGATCAGCATCCCCAGCACGAAGACGAGGCCCAGTCCGCCGACCGACGAGCCGCTGCCGTAGTCGGGATCCATCGAGTCCACCAGGGTGGTGACGAACAGCACGGCGAGGATGATGCCGCCTACGAGCGGGAAGACCAGGGTGAAGACGGCGCTGCGCACCGAGTCGAACCACTGGTGCCGGAAATACCACACGCACGCGAAGGCCGTGATGCCGTAGTAGAAGCAGATCATCATGCCGAGCGTCGTGATCGTGTCCCACAGCACGTTCTCGCTCACGAACCTCATCACCGCGTAGAACGCCGACGCGACGAACGCCGAGACGAGGGTCGCGAATCCGGGCGTGAAGAACCGCGGGCTGACCTGCGCGAAGCGGCGCGGGAGGGCGCCGTAGTGCCCCATCGCGAGCAGGGTGCGCGCCGGACCCACGAACGTCGACTGCAGCGAGGAGGCCGAGCTGGTGAGCACCGCGAGCGAGACGAGGAACGCGAGGGGGCCGAGGATCGGCCCGGCGAGCGCGAAGAAGACGTTGTCCTGGATGTCGGGGTTGCCGAGGCCGAACTCGCCCTCTCCCGTGCCCGCGTACATCAGCAGAGCCACGGAGATGAGCAGGTAGAGGATGACGATCGTCACCACCGTGAGGGTCGCCGCGCGCCCCGGCGTCTTGTCGGGGTCCTTCGTCTCCTCGTTCATGGTGAGGGTCACATCCCATCCCCAGAAGATGAAGATCGACAGGGACAGCCCCGCGGCGAAGGCGCTGAACGACGACACCGCGAAGGGGTTGAACCACGACAGGTCGAACGGGGTCGCCTCGAACGCCGATCCGTTGGAGAACTCCACCAGCGCGGCACCGGCGAACAGCACCAGCACGAGCACCTGGAAGCCCACCAGCACGTACTGCAGCTTCTGCGTCGTCTGCATGTCGCGATAGGAGACGAAGGTCGCCCCCGCCATGAACAGCAGGCAGACGATCACATTGATGACGGGGTTCGCGGCGAGATCGGCGATCTCGGGCGCCCCGCTCAGCTGCGCGATGAGCAGGAACAGGAAGTCCACGGCGATGCCGGCGAGATTGGACAGCACGAGGATCGTCGCGGCCACCAATCCCCAGCCGGCCATCCAGCCCACCCACGGACCGAAGGCGCGCGCCGCCCAGGTGAAGGAGGTTCCCGAGTCGGGCATCTCCCGGTTCAGCTCCCGGTACCCGAAAGCGACCAGGAGCATCGGGATGAACCCGACGAGGATGATCGCCGGCACCTGCACGCCCACCTCCGACACGGTCGGCCCGAGGGCGGCGGTGAGGGTGTAGGCGGGAGCGATGCAGGAGATGCCGATGACGACGGCACCGATGAGGCCGACGGTGCCGGCGGAGAGTCCCTTGCGGGAGATGCCGCCGGCGTCGTCGCCGGCGGCGGGAGCGAGGGGCGCGGCGCCACCGGAAACGCTCATCGCCGCCCTCCTTCCTGGGTCGGGGCGGTGCGCGTGCGCGGCACCACGATCATGGGGACGGGCAGTTCGTGCAGCATCTTCGCCGCGGTCGAACCGAGGAACAGCCGGCGGGGCTGGGCGAGGCGGCTGGAACCGACGAGGGCGACTTCACCCGGGGTCCACTCCAGCGCGGCGACGGCGTCTTCGATGGACTCGCCCTGACCGACCACGACATCGGCCCGCACATCCGCGGGCAGGTCCGCCCGCGCGGCGACGAGCACTTCGTCGGCGTGCGCGGCTCCCGCGATCCGGATGACACCGGTGTCGACGGTGGGCGGCAGGTCGACCGTGACCAGCGAGAGCAGGCGCAGCGGAGCGCCGCTCGCGCGCGCCAGGTCGACGGCTGCCCCCATGAGCACGTCGGCGCCGGGGCGCATGCCGATCGCGGCGGTGACCCGGTCGAGGGGACGTGTCGCGTCGAGGTCGCGGATGCCTCGGGGCGCCAGCGCGACCGGAACGTCCGACGAGTGCAGCAGCTCGGTGGCCACCGACCCGAGCCGGTGACGCCCGCGCAACCCGCCGCGACCCGCGCCGATGACGATGTGCGATGCGCCCAGGTCGTGGGCGGCGGCGATGAGGCCCGACGCGAACGACTCGTCGTCGCGCACGTGCGTGCGCACCTGGACACCGTCGGGTGCACGGTCGGCCGCCTCTCGCAGCCACGCCTGCGCCTGCTCGTGCAGGTACCGCTCGTATCCGGGATTGGTCGGGGTGATGACGCTGCGTCCCTCGGCCGGGAGCACGACGACGATCTCGAGCACGGCGCCGGTGGCGCGGGCCAGGCGCGCGCCGAGCGCGACGGCGTCGGCCCCGGTGTCGGTCGCGGTGTACCCGACGACGACGTGCGCGGTCATGACCGGTCCTCGGCGACGATGTCGGCGGCGACGAGGCGGCCCATTCGGATGGCACCGTCGACGTGCTGGAAGCCCGCACCGGCGATGTCGCTGCAGGCGAATCGGATCGGCCCGACCGGGGTGCGAAGGTCCGCGCCGTAGCGCTCGAGCCCGCCGAGGTCGAAGCTGGCGGCGTAGGCGCCGCGCGTCCACTCCTCGCTGCCCCAGTCGCTCTCGTAGTACACGACCGGGTTCTTCGCCTCGGGCCCGTAGTAGTGCGACAGAGACTCCAGGATGCGCTCCTTGCGCTCCGCATCCGACAGCCGGAAGAGGTCGTCGGCAGTGCGGTCGGAGACGAATCCGACGAGCGTGCCGCGCGGATCGCCGTGGTTGGTGTTGTCGTAGGCCTCGTGGGCGAGCTCGTACGGACTGAACGCGGTGCCGGACAGGCCCTGGTCACGCCAGAACGGCCGGTCGTACACGGCGTGCACCTTGATGACGAACCCCATCGACAGGTGCTGGTGCATCTGGTGCTGCAGACGCGGCAGCGGCGGGACGAACGTGATCCGGTCGTACAGCACGGGCGCGAGCGCGAGCACCGCGTGCCTCGCCTTCACCGTCACGCCCTCGGCACTCGCCGTCACGGTGTCGCCGGCCCATTCGAGCGCGCGCACCGGCGCGCCCAGGATGACGTCGGACCCCAGCCGCTCGGCCAGCAGCAGCGGAACCTGCTGCAGTCCGCCGACGACGCGCTTGTCGAGGATGAAGTCCGCGTCGACGAGATTCGAGTACGACCCGGCCGACGCGGCCATGAGCAGCGACTGCAGCAGCGAGAAGGTGTGGGTGGGCTTGGTCAGCATCGCCGAGCCCGTCGCGAAGGCGAGGTTGCGCACCGCCTCGTCGTCGTCGGTCTGCTCGCGCAGCCACGCGTCCCAGGAGATGCGGTCCCATTCCGCCGCCTTCTCGTGCGCCCAGGGTCGATCGGGATCGATCTCGGCGACCATCGCATCCAGGCGCTCGGTGAGCTCGGCGATGACGCGCTCGGTCTCCGCCGACACCGGGAACATGTCTCCGGTGAAGCGTCGGGCGACCCCGTCCGGGCCGACGTAGACGCTGTCACCCTCGCGATACCGGGAGAACGTCGACAGCCCCAGCTCGGCGGTGGTCTCGATGAGCGCATCCTGATCGGGCGAGACCCACTGGCCGCCGATCTCGAGCATCGCGCCGTCGATCTCATCCGTCCACAGCCGTCCGCCGACGCGATCGCGGGCCTCGAGGACGGCCACCGAGAGACCGGCCTTCTTCAGTTCGTGCGCAGCCGTCAGACCCGCCGCACCGGCACCGACGACCACCACATCACGGGTGAGTTCGCGCATCGTGCTCCTTCGCATGGGGATGTCGTGATCGCCGGCCCCGCGTCCCCTTCCGCGGGCCGGCGGGAGTCGTCAGTCGGCGTCGGGCCTCGGTGCGTCGTCGTCGCTCAGTCGCGGCGCCGTGCCCGACTCGGCGGCGTCGATCTCGCGTGCGAGCACGTCCATCGCCTCGTGCAGCAGGTCGTCGCCGATCGACAGCGGCGGCAGGAACCGCAGCACGTTGCCGTACGTGCCGCACGTGAGGACGATGACGCCCTCGGCGATGCAGGCCTTCGCGACCGAGGTCGTCAGGGCCGCGTCGGGCGCGCCGGTGGCCGGGTCGACGAACTCCGCCGCGACCATCGCGCCACGTCCGCGGACCTCGCCCAGGCGCGCATCGACCGCCTGGATCGCGGCGAGGCGATCGCGCAGGATCCCGCCGATCTCGTCGGCACGATGCGCGAGGTCGTCGTGCTCGAAGCTCTCGATCGCGGCGAGGGCCGCCGCGCAGGCGATCGGGTTGCCGCCGTAGGTTCCCCCGAGGCCGCCGAGGTGCGAGGCGTCCATGATCTCGGCGCGGCCGGTGACCGCCGCCAGCGGCAGTCCGCCGGCGATTCCCTTGGCGGTCGTGATGAGGTCGGGGACGATCCCGAACAGGTCGCTCGCGAACATCGCACCGGTGCGGGCGAAGCCGGTCTGCACCTCGTCGGCGATGAAGACGACGCCGTTCGCGCGGCACCAGTCGACGAGGGCGGGCAGGAAGCCGTCGGCGGGAACGATGAATCCGCCCTCGCCCTGGATGGGCTCGATGACCATCGCCGCGAGGTTCTCCGCGCCGACCTGCTTCTCGATCTGCGAGATGGCGCGGGCGGCGGCTTCCGGTCCCGACAGTCCGTCGCGATACGGATACGACACCGGCGCGCGGTAGACCTCGCCGGCGAACGGACCGAAGCCGCTCTTGTAGGGCATCGCCTTCGCCGTGAGGGCCATGGTGAGGTTCGTACGGCCGTGGTAGGCGTGATCGAACGCGACCACGGCGGGGCGGCCGGTGTGCTTGCGCGCGATCTTCACCGCGTTCTCGACGGCCTCCGCGCCCGAGTTGAACAGGGCGCTCTTCTTCTCGTGATCACCGGGTGTGAGCCGGTTGAGGGCCTCGGCCACCGCGACGTAGGACTCGTAGGGCGAGATCATGAAGCATGTGTGCGTGAACTGCGCCACCTGCTGCTGAACCGCGGCGACGACGGCGGGGTGGGCGTTGCCGACGGTGGTCACGGCGATGCCGGATCCGAGGTCGATGAGCGAGTTGCCGTCGGCGTCGACGACGACGCCCCCGCCGGCGGCGACCGCTTCGACGGGCACCGTGTGACCGACACCGGCACTCACGGCGGCCGCCTTGCGGGCGAGCAGCGCCCGTGACGCCGGGCCGGGGATCGCGGTCACGAGACGGCGCTCTTGAGGGAGAGTGGGTCCGCCGACGGGCACGGTCTCGAGGGCAGTGGTGTTCATGGGGGCGAGCGTAGGAGCGCGGCACCGTCGTTCGCACCGGCCGCCATGTACATTCTTGATGCGAACCTATACGAGCCGTACAGCATCCGAGGAGGCCGCATGCCCACCGCCCCGACGCACCCCACCGTCGCGTCGCTGCTGCGTCGCGGCGATCTGTCTCTGCGCTTCCTGGGCACCGTCGACGAGGAGCAGCTGGCGCGCGAGGTGCGCTGGGTGCACTCCAGCGACCTGGCCGATCCCACGCCGTTCCTCTCGGAGGGACTCGTGCTCCTGACGACCGGACGCCAGTTCGACGGCGTCACCGACGACGCCTATGCGCCGTACGTCGCGCGACTGGCCGACCGGGGCGTGGCCGGCGTGGGATTCGGCACCGAAGTCGTGCGCGACGGCGTTCCCACTCCACTGATCGACGCCTGCCGAGCCGCGGGCATGCCGCTGTTCGAGGTGCCCTACCGCACGCCGTTCATCGCCGTCGCGCGAGCGAACGCCGAAGATGTCGCAGCCACCTCCTACGCCCGCCGCACGTGGGCGCTGTCGGCGCAGCGGGCGATCGCGCTCGCTGCGCTCCGGCCCGATGGGCTCGGGGCGACCGTCGCCGAGCTCGCGCGTCAGCTCGGCGCCTGGGTCGGGCTGTTCGATGCCGCCGGCGAGCTCTCCCGGCAGCATCCCGCCAACGGCCTCGAGCCCGCGACGGCGACCACGTTGCGGGAGGAGATCGGCGCGGTGCTGCGGCGCGGGGCACGCGCCGGGTCGTCCCTGCGAATCGGCGCGACCCCGTTCACCCTGCAGACGCTCGGACGCGGCGGGCACCTGCGCGGGGTCATCGCGATCGCAGCCGGCGACCTCGATCGCGAGGGGCGCGGGGTCGTCACGGCCGTGATCGCCATGGCGGGGCTCGCGCTCGAACAGCACGGCGACCTCGCCCGCGCTCGCGGCGCGCTGCGGGCCGGGGTGGTGCAGTCGCTGCGCGGCGAGGACTCCGCCGCCGCGCGACGCATCGCCCGAGACGTGTGGGGGCCGCTGCCCGAACCGCCCCTCGCGGTGGCCGTGACCGACGCGAGCGCCGCCTGGTCCGACGCGCTCGCCGAATACCTCGAAGTGCGGGCGGACGAGCGCCGCGGCACGCTCTTCTTCGGGCGGAGCGACGACGGCCTCGTGATCGTCGCACCGGCCTCACGCATCGACGTGCTCGACGATGTCGTGGAGCGGTTCGGATGCCGCATCGGCGTCGCCTCCCCCGCGACCTACGACACCTTCACGCGAACGATGGAGCAGGCCCGCGTCGCCCGGGACCGCGGCGACCGCGGCGTGACCCGCTTCGCCGACGTCGCCCGCGCCGGCATCCTCACCGCTCTCGACACGGCGGATGCCCGCGCCCTGGCCTCCGCAGCCCTGCACCCGCTCGTGGTGTACGACGCCGCCCACGGCGCGGAGCTGCGTGAGACGCTGCGCGCGTGGCTCGGTGCGGACTGCTCGCACGAAGCGACCGCCCGCGCCCTCGGCGTGCACCGCCACACCGTGCGCGCCCGCCTCTCATCGGCCGAGAAGGTGCTCGCACGCGACCTCGCCTCCTTCGCCGTGCGCGCCGAGCTGTGGGCTGCGTTCCAGGCCCTCGAACCCACCCCCTGACACCGCCCGCGCCGCGCGCCTTCCCCGTCCGCGCCACACCTCGGACGCGAACGTGCTCCGCAGTCACTTGATGCGGGTGTCGCCTCAGCAGACCCGCACGACGCGACTGCGGAAGATGTGCCGGCGTCAGCGGGGTGCGTGGGCCTCGAGGAACTCGTACACGTCGGTCGTGTCGACGCCGGGGAAAGAGCCGGTGGGGAGGGTCGCCAGAAGGGTCCGGGGCGTGCGCACGTTCGGCCACGAGTATTCGCGCCACGAGGCCTCGAGGTCTTCCGGGGCCCGACGGCAGCACACCTCCACGGAGTGCTTCGACACACCCCGGTTGGTCGTGTCGCGGCCGAGGAACCATTTCGTGTCGTCGAAGCGCACGCCCACACTCACCGAATGGGCGCCCTCGCTCGAGAACTCCACGCGGGCGGTGCACCAGTATGTGCCGTTGCCGGTGTCGGTGTACTGGTAGTACGGGTTGAAGTGGTCGTCGACGTCGAAGACGACGCGACTGGTCCACTTGCGGCAGCACATCTGCCCCTCGATCGCCCCCAGCCGGTCGGCGGGGAAGTTCACGTCGTCGTTCTCGTACGCCTTCGTGATCGTGCCGGACTCGTGCACCTTGAGGAAGTGCACCGGGATATCGAGGTGGACCGTCGCGAGATTGGTGAATCGGTGCGCGGCCGTCTCGTACGAGACCGAGTAGGTGTCGCGGAGATCCTCGATCGAGATCGCCCGGTCGCGCTTGGCCGCCTGCAGGGCCGGCACCACGTGCGCCGCGGGCATGAGGAGCGCACCGGTGAGGTAGTTCGTCTCTACGCGCTGACGCAGGAACTCCGCGTAGTCGGTGGGTTCGGTATGGCCGAGGATCCGACTCGACAGCGCCTGCAGCACCGCGGTCCGCGGGTCGCCCTTCGACGTCAGCCGGCTGGACAGATACAGACGTCCGTTTCGGATGTCGGCGACGCTGCGCGTGGTCTGCGGCAGGTCGGGAACGTAGTGCAAGGTGAATCCGAGGTGCGCCGCGATGTCGGATGCGGTGCGCTGGGTGAGCGGGCCGCCGGGGTGGTCGACGGCGTCGAGGATCTCCCGCGCCCGCTCCTCGAGCTCGGGGAAATGGTTGTTCTGCGTGCGCATGAGGCGACGCAGCGACACGTTGGCGCGGCGCGCCTCCTCCGGGGTCGCGGCTCGCTCATCGCGGAGCCGCTCGATCTCGCCCTGCAGCGCGAGCATCGTCCGCAGCGCGTCGTCGGGCATGGTCTTGGCGATGCGGAAGGGCGCGATGCCGAGCGCCTGGAACGTCTGGCCGCGCATCGCACGCTCGAGCGCGATCTCCATCGAGGCGCGTTCGTCGAGGGGCTCGGTCTGCAGCAGCGCGTCCAGTGACGTGCCGAGGGCGCGCGCGATCGCCCGCAGCAGCGTGAGCTTGGGCTCCCGGCGCCCGTTCTCGATCATCGACAGCTGGCTCGGTGCGCGGTCGACCGCGGAGGCGAGCGCATCGAGCGTCATGCCCTGAGCGGTGCGCAGCTGGCGGATGCGCCGGCCGATGGTGAGGGTGTCCACCTCTTCATCATCAGCCGGCTCGACCTCGTCCACGAGGGTCTTCGCGCTCTCCATGGGCCGATTCTGTCACGCGAGCAGAATTTTGGGGAATCTTCACTTCGGTTTTGTTCGGATCGGGACTGAAAATTCACACACAGTGGTGTCACGACCTCCCGACGGCACCTCGTCGCCAGGGACAACACCAGGAGAAGAGCCGATGACGTATCTCGCCACCCCCGGACAGCCGCCCCTCCGCGCGGGCGATCAGACGCAGACCGCAGCCGAGCTCCAGCGGGTCTGGGACACCGACCCGCGATGGGACGGCGTCGAACGCACCTACACGGCCGACGACGTCATCCGCCTGCGCGGCTCGGTGCGCGAGGAGCAGACCCTCGCGCACCGGGGCGCCGAGAACCTCTGGAACCTCCTTCACACCGAGGAATACATCCGCGCACTGGGCGCCTACACCGGCGGCCAGGCCGTGCAGCAGGTGCGCGCGGGGCTGAAGGCCATCTACCTCTCCGGCTGGCAGGTCGCCGCCGACGGAAATCTCGCCGGACAGACCTACCCGGACCAGAGCCTGTACCCCGCCAACTCCGTGCCGGCGGTCGTGCGCCGCATCAACAACGCGCTCATGCGCCAGGACGGCATCGAGCACGCCGAGGGAGAGATCACCCGCGACTGGATGGCGCCCATCGTCGCCGACGCCGAGGCCGGGTTCGGCGGGCCGCTGAACGCCTACGAACTGGCGCAGTCGATGATCCAGGCCGGCGCCGCCGGCATCCACTGGGAGGACCAGCTGGCCAGCGAGAAGAAGTGCGGCCACCTCGGCGGCAAGGTGCTCGTGCCGACGCAGCAGCACATCCGGACGCTGAACGCCGCGCGTCTCGCGGCTGACGTCGCCGGTGTGCCGACGGTCATCATCGCGCGCACCGACGCCCTCGCGGCCGACCTGCTCACCAGCGACGTCGACCCGCGCGACCAGGAGTTCACGACCGGCGAGCGCACGAGTGAAGGCTTCTACCGCGTGCGCCCGGGTCTGGATGCGGTCATCAGCCGCGGCCTCGCCTTCGCCCCTTACGCCGATCTGCTGTGGGTCGAGACGGGCGAGCCGGACATCGAGCTGGCGCGCGCGTTCGCCGAAGCCATCCAGGAGAAGTTCCCCGGAAAGCTCCTCGCCTACAACTGCTCACCGAGCTTCAACTGGAAGCGGCACCTGGACGACGAGCAGATCGCCACGTTCCAGGCGGACCTCGCGGCGCTGGGCTACAAGTTCCAGTTCATCACGCTGGCCGGCTTCCACGCCCTGAACCACTCCATGTTCGACCTCGCCCGCGGCTACGCCGAGCGCGCCATGAGCGCCTACGTCGAGCTTCAGGAGGCCGAGTTCGCTGCAGAGGCGCAGGGCTACACCGCCACCAAGCACCAGCGCGAGGCCGGAACCGGCTACTTCGACCACCTCTCGACGGCGCTCAACCCCGACAGCGCCACCCTCGCCCTCGTGGGATCCACCGAGGCGCAGCAATTCCACTGACCCAACCCCCTACCCCTCACCCCCATAGCCCTCAGCCCCATAGCCCTCAGCCCCATAGCCCTCAGCCCCTCACCCCATAGCCCCTCACCCCTTTGCATGTCCCACTTTCTGCTGCTCTGACGCCGCAGAAGAGCAGAAAGTGGGACACCAACCCCGGGAGGCCGGGATGCGGGACCGGGGACAGCGGGGATGCGGGACCGGGGGCGACCGGGACGACCGGGAACGACGACTGGAGACATCATGACCATCACCGATACGGGCATGCCGCCCACGACCGACCAGAACCGCCCCACGACGGGACCGATCCCGACGGGCGCCGGCACGGCATCCATCGAGATCGTCGGCGAGAGCCGGGACCGCTACGACGAGATCCTCACCCCCGACGCCATCACCTTCCTCGCGGCGCTGCACCACCGCTTCGCCGGTCGGCGACACGACCGGCTCGCCGACCGCATGCGCCGACGCTTCGAGATCGGCAACGGGCACGACCCGCACTTCCGTCACGACACCGCGCACATCCGGGAGGACCCCGACTGGCGCGTGGCGGGCGCGGGACCGGGGCTCGAGG
Organism: Microbacterium sp. UBA3394; assembly: GCF_002358725.1. Lineage (NCBI taxonomy): Bacteria > Bacillati > Actinomycetota > Actinomycetes > Micrococcales > Microbacteriaceae > Microbacterium > Microbacterium sp. UBA3394. The sequence continues at coordinate 6,207 of NZ_DEPK01000183.1, read as the reverse complement.
ACCGTCGCGTCGAGATCACCGGCCCCACCGACCCCAAGATGACGATCAACGCCCTGAACTCGGGCGCAAAGGTGTGGCTGGCCGACCAGGAGGATGCCACCAGCCCGACCTGGCGGAACGTCATCGAAGGGCAGCTGTCGCTCTACGACGCGATCCGCGACCGGCTGACGTTCACGAGCGACGCGGGCAAGGAATACCGGGTCACCGCCGAGCGAACGCCCACGATCGTGATGCGGCCGCGCGGCTGGCATCTGGTCGAGGAGCACATCCGGTTCTCCGATCGGCTCGGCCGGTCGATGGCGGCCTCCGGGTCGCTCGTGGATTTCGGGCTGTACGTCTTCCACAACGCCGCCGAGCTGATCGACCGCGGGCGTGGACCCTACTTCTACATCGCGAAGCTGGAGTCGGCTGAGGAGGCCAAGCTCTGGGATGACGTGTTCACGTTCACCGAGGAGTACCTGGGCATCTCCCACGGCACGATCCGTGCCACGGTGCTCATCGAGACACTGCCGGCGGCATTCGAGATGGAGGAGATCCTCTTCGAGCTGCGCGACCACTGCGCCGGCTTGAACGCCGGCCGCTGGGACTACATCTTCTCCATCATCAAGAACTACCGAGGCCGCGGGGCGCGCTTCGTTCTCCCCGACCGCAGCGAGGTGACCATGACGGTGCCGTTCATGCGCGCCTACACCGAGCTGCTCGTGAAGACGTGCCACAAGCGGGGCGCCTTCGCGATCGGCGGCATGAGCGCCTTCATCCCGAACCGCCGCGACCCCGAGATGACCGCGATGGCGATCGAGAAGGTGGCCGCCGACAAGAAGCGCGAGGCCGGCGACGGCTTCGACGGCACGTGGGTGGCGCATCCCGATCTCATCCCGACCGCCCGGGCGGAGTTCGACGCGGTCCTCGGCGAGCGCCCGAACCAGGTCGATCGACAGCGCGACGACGTGCAGGTGACCTCCGCCGACCTGCTGAACCTGCAGATCGGCCGCCCGATCACCGCGAAGGGCGTGCACGACAACGTGTCGGTGGGCATCCGCTACATCGAGGCGTGGCTGCGCGGTCTCGGCGCGGTGGCGATCGACGGGCTCATGGAGGATGCCGCGACCGCGGAGATCTCACGCAGTCAGATCTGGCAGTGGATCCACCAGGACCGCAGCACGGAGGAGGGCGACGCCATCACCCGCGAGTACGTCGAGGGGCTGATCACGGGGGTGCTGGGTGAGGTGGAGCGCTTCGACGGCGACCGCTTCGACGAGGCCGCGGAGATCTTCCGCGACGTCGCGACCGGCGAGGAGTTCCCCGCGTTCCTGACCCTCGGCGCGTACGCCCGCTACCTGGCCGCCTGACCCGCCCGTCGAGTGCTCGCACCCCGCGATCCACCAGCGGGTGCGGGCGCTCGACGGCGGCGTCAGGGAAGCAGACCACGCTCCATCGCGAGGGTCACCGCGCGGGTGCGGTCGGTGACGCTGAGCTTGTCGAACACGCGCAGCAGGTGCGTCTTGACGGTCGACTCGCCGATGCCGAGATCGACGGCGATCTGCTTGTTGCTGCGTCCGGCCGCGACCAGACGCAGCACCTCGGTCTCCCGGGTGGTGAGGGATGCCGCCGCTTCCGTCGACGGCTCTCGCATGCGCTGCACGAGCCGCACCGCCACCTGCGGACTCAGCGCGGTCTGCCCGGCGGCGACCGAGTGGATGCCCGCGACGATCTCGTCCCGCGGGGCGGCCTTCAGCAGATATCCGCTCGCGCCGGCTTCGATGGCAGCGAGGATCTGGTCGTCGGATTCATACGTGGTGAGGATGAGCACGCGAGCCGCGTGCTCGGACACCAGGCGCGCGGTGGCCTCGACGCCGTCGACACCGGGCATGCGCAGATCCATGAGGACGACGTCGGGTGCGGTGGCCGCGACGATCCGCACCGCCGCCGCTCCGTCGGCGGCTTCCCCGACGACCTCCAGCCCCGGCTCGTCGGAGAGCAGGCCCGCGAGACCGGCACGCACGACGGGGTGGTCGTCGACGATGACCAGGCGGATCATGCGTTCTGCTCCTCGGGGAGGCCCGCAAGCGGAGGGGTGGCGATCGGTAGGGCGACCGTGAGCACGGTGCCCCGGTCGGGTGTCGTGTCGATCGTCAGGGTCCCGCCGGCGAGCGCGACGCGGTCGGCCATGCCGTCCAGGCCGTAGCCTGTGCGCCGGCGGTCAGGATCGAAGCCGCGGCCGTCGTCGACGACGGCGAGCCGGATGCCGGAGGCATCGGCCTCGACGATGACCCGGACGGATGCGGCACCGGCGTGCTTGCGCACGTTCGACAGCGCCTCCTGCAGGCAGCGCAGCACCACCAGCTGCGCGTCGCGCGTCATCCCGTCGTCGCCCTCGAGCGCCACCTCGACCTGCACGACGAGCCCGGCCTCGGCACGGAATCGCTCGGCAAGTCGCTCCACCGCCGCCTCCAGGACCGCGTCGCCCGGGACCGCGGCCGTGCGGGCGACGAGACCCCGGGCCTCGGCGAGCGCATCCCGTGAGAGCTGTTCGACGGTCGCGATCGTCTGCGCGGCCGCATCGGTCTCGCCGCGCCCCAGCTGCCTTCCGGCTCGCTCGCTGAGCAGTGTCAGCCCGGCGAGCGTCTGAGCGAGAGTGTCATGGATGTCGCGGCCGAGACGTTCCCGCTCGTCGGCGGCGCCGCGCTCACGGCTGAGCCTCTCGACCTGCTCCTGCGCATCGGTGAGCTCGGCGACCAGACGGGCACGGTCTTCGCCGTACTCGGCGATCGCGCTGATCCACAGCCCCAGCGAGACGGCGAAGACGAACGAGACGCCCGCGGTGAGCAGACCGGACCACATCGCCTCCGACGAGAAGGCCCCGTTGAGCAGGAATCCCACGAACGTGGCTGCCGCGACGCCCGCGCTGCCCACGATCGCTTCCCTGCGCGCGGGGGTGGTCACCCAGACGAGCGGGTAGGCGAGGGTCTGCAGCATCGCCAGGAACGGCGCCGCGGCGATGCCGATGACGATGGCCAGCACGACGAGCGGGATGCCCACCGCGAGGCGCCAGGTCGGTGCGGCTCCCGTCACGATCCCCGGACGCAGGAACGCGTAGCCCGCGACGAACACGAGAAGCGAGACTGCCGTCAGCCACCACCCCGACGGGCCCGAGGCACCGAGGCCCGCCAGCGAGAGCGCCGCGATGGCGGCGAGCCCGGCCGCGACGGCGATGTCCCACCAACGTGTGTTGTACATGTGCTCTCCGAGAGGCTGTGGGATCGAGGCTACGCGTCGCGACGGTTCCAGCGGAACGTCAGCCGCGCCAGCACCAGACCCACGATCAGCCAGACGCCCAGCGCCACGGCCACGCCCCCGAGGTTCCATTCACCGCCCTGCTCGAGCACGGCGTACTCGGCCGGCAGGAAGACCTCCCGCATGCCCTGCGCCATCCACTTCACCGGCAACACGCTCGCCGCCGTCTGCAGCCAGTCGGGCAGCAGGAAGAAGAAGAGGTAGACGCCGGAGATGAACTGCACGACCAGCACGATCGGGATGATGACGGCGCTCGCGCTTCGTCCCGACCGGGGGACCGCCGACAGCGCTACTCCCAGCAGCGCGGAGGTGACGACCCCGAGCACGAACACCCACGTGAAGGTGAGCCACTTCTCGGGCTCGGTCGGCAGGGGCACCTGGAAGACCACCACGGCGAACAGGATGATCAGCCCGGCCTGAACGACCGCCGTCACCCCGACCTGACCGATCTTGCCGAGGAAGTACGAGACCGGTGACAGGGGCGTCGCTCCCAAGCGCTTGAGCATCCCGTTGGTGCGCTCGGTCGCGATGTCCATCGCGAGGTTCTGGAACCCCGACAGCAGCATGCCGGCCGCGAGCATGGCGGGCAGGTACATCTGCGCGACGGGGATGGCGGGCAGTCCCGGACCGGCTGTGAAGTCGCCGTCCGCGCCGAAGATCGTCGAGAAGAGCGCCAGCAGCGCGATCGGGAAGAGGAAGGTGAAGACGAGGGTGTCTCCGGAACGGACGTACTGGATCAGTTCGAAGCGGGCGCGCCAGGCGCCCAGCGCGACGGTGCTCATCGTGCGGCCTCCATCGGGGCGGGGTCGGATGCGGCCGAGTCGGCCACGAGGTCGAGGTAGACGTCTTCGAGGGTGGGGCGAACCACTTGGAGGTCGGGCGGCTCCCCGCCGAGACGCCTCACCAGGTCGGCGACGACGGCGCCGGGCTCGTCCGTGCGACGCTCACGGAGCGCGTCGCCCTCGCGCCAGCGGACGATGGGGGTCCGCGCGGACGCCCCGCCCACATCGTCGACGCCTCCGAGCGCGCGAAGTCGCCCCTCCGCGATGATCCCGACGCGATCGGCGAGCTGAGCGGCTTCGTCGAGATAGTGGGTGGTGAGCACGATCGTGACGCCCTCAGCCGAGAGAGAGCGGATGAGCTCCCAGAACGACCGGCGGGCGGCCGGATCGAACCCGGTGGTGGGCTCGTCGAGGAACAGCACCTCGGGGCGCCCGATGATCCCGAGGGCGACGTCGACCCGGCGCTGCTGTCCGCCCGAGAGCTTCGAGACCCGGCGGCCCGCGAGCTCGGTCAGCCCGACGGCCGCGATCACCTCGTCGACGTCGCGCGGGTGCGGATAGAACCCGGCGAACTGGGTCAGCTGCTCGCGCACCGACAGGGCGCCGAGTTCACCGGCCGACTGCAGGACGACGCCGATGCGGGCCCGGAAGGCGGCATCTGCCCGGGCCGGGTCGTGACCCAGCACCCGCACATCGCCGCTGTTGCGCCGACGGTATCCCTCGAGGATCTCGACCGTCGTGGACTTTCCCGCGCCGTTCGGGCCGAGGAGAGCGAACGTCTCACCCATGCGGATATCGAAGGACACGTCGTCCACGGCATTTCGGCGCCCGTACTGTTTGCGCAGGTTCTGCACCTGCACCGCGATCTCTGCCATGACATCCAGGGTTCCGCGGATGCGCGCCGCGCGACAGCGCCCATCCGGCTGATCTGGCGTCCCCCATCCGGTGGACCCGCGCGGGGTTTCCGGGTATCTGCGGGCGACTACGCTGGGGGCGTGACCGAACGTGCCCCGCTGTCCCGCAAACTGTCCGCGATCGCCGAGTCCGCGACCCTGAAGGTCGACGCGAAGGCGAAGGCCCTCAAGGCCGCCGGCCGGCCCGTGATCAGCTATGCCGCCGGAGAGCCCGACTTCGCCACGCCGGATTTCATCGTCGACGCCGCCGCACAGGCCCTGCACGATCCAGCGAACTTCCGCTACACGCCGGCCGCGGGTCTGCCCGTGCTGCGCGAGGCGATCGCGGCGAAGACGCACGAGGACTCCGGCCTGGAGGTCGACCCCTCGCAGGTGATCGTGACCAACGGCGGCAAGCAGGCCGTCTACCAGGCCTTCCAGACCGTGGTGAACCCCGGCGACGAGGTGCTCCTGCCCGCGCCCTACTGGACGACCTACCCCGAGGCGATCGCCCTCGCCGACGGCGTGCCCGTCGAGGTGTTCGCCGGCGCCGACCAGGAGTACAAGGTCACCGTCGCCCAGCTCGAAGCGGCTCGCACGGAGAAGACCACCGCGCTCGTGTTCGTCTCGCCGTCGAACCCGACGGGCTCGGTCTACACCGCCGATGAGGTGCAGGAGATCGCCGAGTGGGCGCTCGAGCACGGCATCTGGATCATCTCGGACGAGATCTACCAGAACCTCGTCTACGAAGGCGTCCGTGCCACGTCGGTGGTCGAGGCAGTCCCCGAGGTCGCGGCGCAGACGATCCTCGTCAACGGCGTCGCGAAGACCTACGCCATGACGGGATGGCGCGTGGGCTGGATGATCGGGCCCGCCGACGCCATCAAACTCGCCGGCAACCTGCAGTCGCATCTGTGCAGCAACGTCAACAACGTCGCGCAGCGGGCCGCGCTCGCGGCCCTCACCGGACCTCAGACCGAGGCCGAGAAGATGCGCACCGCCTTCGACCGCCGTCGGGGCCTGATCGTCAGCGAGCTGCGGAAGATCGACGGCGTGGAGGTGCCGACCCCGCTCGGTGCGTTCTACGCCTACCCCGACGTCACCGGCCTCCTCGGGCGCGAGTGGGCGGGCGCGACGCCCACCACCTCCCTCGAGCTCGCCGACCTCATCCTCGAGAAGGCCGAGGTGGCGGTGGTTCCCGGCGAGGCGTTCGGGCCGAGCGGCTACCTGCGTCTGTC
>NZ_DEPK01000271.1:1301-5716 GCF_002358725.1 Microbacterium sp. UBA3394 | reverse complement strand
GTACTTCGGCTATCCGCGGGATCGCGCCGAGCATCTCATGCTCGCCGTGCACCACGACGGACATGCCGTCGTGGCTGAGGGAGCGCGCGAACAGATGGAGCTTCATGCGCAAGCGATGCACGACTACGGACTGTGGGCGACCGTGAGAGAGGCACCGGAATGACCGACGCCAAGACCGTGATCCTCGAGATCACTCCGCTCGAGGCGACGCACCTCACCGACCTCGTCACGCAGTTCGACGAGCTGCTTCAGGCGTCACGGCCGACGGAGGACCCGGCGGTCGCGCGACTTGTCCCCGATGCGTACACCGACGACCCGCAGGGCTCAGACGAGTTCCGCCGTCTCACCGAGCCGACCCTTCTGGAGCGGCGCAGCGACGACGCCGCGATGGTGGTGGCGTCGTTGGCGCCCCTGCTCGCGGAGGATCCGACCGACCTCGAGCCGGTGGGGCTTCCCCTGGATCCGCCCACCGTGGCCGCGTGGGTGCGCTGCCTGGCCGCCCTGCGACTCGTGCTCGCCGAGCGCCTCGGGATCCGGACGGAGAGCGACGGCGACGTCGATGATCCCCGCTTCGGCGTCTACGAATGGCTGGGATTCCGTCTCGACGGCCTGATGACGGCTCTCGACGACTGATATCGCCGAGCCCGGATCACCTCACGGCGTGATCAGGGCACGGCGAACACGTGCGTCGCGCGGGAGGCCGGCTCGTCTTCGGCGAGGTGGCGGTCCTCCTGCGCCGCCCACCGTTCCCAGTGCGGACGGTAGGTCTCGCCGTCGCGATCGAGAGCGCGGTGCCGACGGGAGGCCGCCGGAGACTCGAGCCAGACGCGAACGTCGCCCAGCGGTGCCGTCCCGGGAGTGAGGAGCCCGGCTCCCTCGACGATGAGCGGCAGCGCGGGGTCGACGGCGTGGGCCGCATCCCACCCGTCGCGCTCCCAATCCCAGCTGCGCCACACGCCGATGACACCGCGAGCATGCGGGATCAGGATCTGCTCTCGCGCGAGCTCGACACCCTCGCGCAGCCCGTCCCATCCGGGATAGAGCGCGTCGAGGGCGACAGCCTGCACGCGACCGCGCATCGGCCAATCCCGCATCAGACGTCGCGCCAGTGAGGACTTTCCTGCCCCGCTGCGACCGTCGATGAGCACGACGGGATTCGCCGCAGCGGTCGCCGCAACGGCATCCCGCACGACGGAGGCCGCACGGGCGAGGGCGAGATCGACCGGGTCGCGACTACTTCTTGAGGATGCGGATGACACGGCTGAGCGAGCGACCCGCGACCCACACGAACGGGATCGCGACGGCGAGCAGCGACACGATGTTCGGCTCGAAGCGGAGGTCGTCACCGCGGCGGATGTAGGCGCCGAGCGGGATCGCGTAGCCACCGCCACCGCCACCGCCGTTGCCCGCGTCGTCGCTGCCGCCACCGAATCCCGACCACGACAGGGCGACGGGAACGATGCGGACGCCGTCGACGTCCTGCTGTTCTCCATACGCGCTGTTGACGCCGAAGGCCGCCGACTGCTTGCCGAGTTCGAGTGCGATGTTGGGCATGTCGTCCACGCTACCCGCATCCGAGCCGCGGGGACAGATCCCGATCAGTGTGCGGGCGGGTGGTCGGCCCGCGGATGCGACGGCGCGGCACCACCGGCTCTCGCGGGCCCGAGAAGGGTGGCCCGTGTCACAGCGCCCTTCCCGAACTTCGCCGTCGCGCCGTCGAGCGCGTCTTCGACGCGCCGCCAGTCCTCATCGTCGTCCCACAGCGCCAGCGCTCCGCTGCCGGACGGACGGAGCTTTTCTCCGCGGACCCCGATCAGGCGCACCGGCAGATCCCGCGCCACCGTCTCGAAGAGCTCGATCGCGGTCTCCCCGATCCGCTGACCGACGGACGTCGGGTCAGCCAGAGTCTGCGATCTCGACAGGGTGGTGAAGTCGGACAGACGCACCTTCACCGCGACGACGCCGGCCTCCCACCCGTGCGATCGGAGCCGAGCCGCCACACGATCGGCGAGGCGCCGGAACTCGGAGCGGAGTACGCGCGGGTCGTCGATGTCTTCGCCGAAGGTCTCCTCGTGCCCGACGCTCTTCTCCACCCGCTCCGTCGTGACCTCGCGGGGATCGATCCCGCGGGAGAGGTGCCACACGCGGTGCGCCATCGCGGAGCCGAGAGCGTGCTCGAGCACCGACGTGGGTGCGTCGAGAACGTCGGCGACGGTGCGCAGTCCGCGCGACTCGAGCGCCTCCGCCGCTTTCGGCCCCACACCCCACAGCGCGCGTACCGAGCGGGCGGCGAGGAAACGTTGCGTGTCGGCCTCGGCAACGATGAGCAGCCCGTCGGGCTTGCTGATCGTCGACGCCATCTTCGCGACGTGCTTCGTGGCTGCTGCGCCGATGCTGCACGTGAGGCCGGTTTCATCGCGAACCTTCCGCCGCAGCATCCGTGCGATCTCCCCGGGTCTCCCCCAGAGTCGTCGCGCCCCGCGCACGTCGAGGAAGGCCTCGTCGATGGACAGCGGCTCGACGAGGGGCGTGACATCCCGGAAGATGTCCATCACCTGCCGCGAGAGGGCGATGTAGCGATCGAAGTGCGGCGAGACGACGGTCGCCGTCGGGCACAGGCGCAGAGCCTGACCCACGGGCATCGCCGAGCGCACGCCGAAGCGCCGGGCCTCGTACGACGCGCTCGAGACGACACCTCGCCCCTCCGGCGCACCGACGATGATCGGCTTCCCGGCCAGGGAAGGGTCGTCGAGCACCTCCACCGCCGCATAGAACGCGTCCATGTCGACGTGGAGGATTCCCGCCCCCGTGTCATCCGCGTCCGCGGCGGACACGATGCGCCCCGAACCGTCCCCGCGTCCCATGCTTCTATCGTGCTCCCGGCCACCGACACGCCGCCCGCAGCCGACGCCGGTCGGCTGATCGGCTGATCACTGCGCGGCGCGCTCCAGGATGAGCTCCCGCACCCGTGCGGCGTCGGCCTGCCCCCTCATCGCCTTCATGACGGCACCGATGATCGCTCCGGCGGCCTGTACCTTGCCGTCCCGGATCTTCTCGAGCACGTCGGGCTGTGCGGCCAGGGCTTCGTCGATCGCCGCCACGAGCGCGCCGTCGTCGGAGACCACGGCAAGACCACGTGCGTCGACGATCTCCAGCGGTGTGCCCTCGCCGGCGATCATCGCCTCGAGCACCTGCCGTGCGAGCTTGTCGGTGAGGGTGCCGGCCACGACCAGCGCCTGCAGGGCGGCGACATCGGCCGGCGTGACGAGCGCTCCCGGCTCGGCACCCTGCGCGTTCGCGATACGGCTGATCTCACCCGTCCACCACTTGCGGGCGGCAGCGGGCGCACACCCGGCGGCGACGGTCGCCTCGACCTCTGAGAGCAGTCCGCCGTTGCGGACGTCCTGGAATTCCAGGTCGGTGAACCCCCACGCGGCCTTCAGCCGACGGCGATGCGCCGCCGGCGCTTCCGGAAGGGCTGCGCGAAGCTTCTCGACCAGGTCGGGCGCCGGCGCGACGGGCAGCAGATCCGGCTCGGGGAAGTAACGATAGTCGTCCGCGTCGGACTTCGGGCGCCCAGGTGACGTGGTGCCGGTGTCCTCGTGCCAGTGGCGGGTCTCCTGCACGATCGCGCCGCCATCGGCCAGGATCGCGGCCTGTCGCTGGATCTCGTAGCGCACGGCGCGCTCGACCGAGCGCATCGAGTTGACGTTCTTCGTCTCGGTCCTGGTGCCCAGCGGCGCCACCGGCTGTCCCGCTGCGGCCCGCGGCCGCAGGGAGACGTTCGCGTCGCATCGCAGGTTCCCGCGTTCCATCCGCGCTTCCGAGATGCCCAGCGATCGCACGATGTCGCGGATCGTGGCGACGTAGGCCTTCGCGATATCGGGCGCGCGGTGCTCCGCACCGAAGATCGGCTTGGTGACGATCTCGACCAGCGGAACCCCGGCGCGGTTGTAGTCGACCAGCGAATACTCCGCCCCCTGGATGCGGCCCGTGGCACCGCCCATGTGGGTGAGCTTTCCGGCGTCCTCCTCCATGTGCGCACGCTCGATGGGGACCTCGACGATCGTTCCGTCCTCGAGCTCCACCTCGACTCTGCCCTCGAAGGCGATGGGTTCGTCATACTGCGAGATCTGGTAGTTCTTCCCCAGGTCGGGATAGAAATAGTTCTTGCGTGCGAACCGGCTCGACGGGGCGATGGAGCACCCGAGCGCCAAGCCCAGACTGATCGATGAGCGGATCGCCTGCTCGTTCACCACCGGCAGTGAACCGGGGAGACCCATGTCCACGGGAGCCACCAGGGTGTTCGGCGCGGCGTCGTGGTTGTCGGGGTGGGCGGGATTGGGCGCGCCGGAGAACATCTTGGTGCGGGTGTTCAACTCGACGTGCACCTCGAACCCGAGCACGGGCTCGAA
>NZ_DEPK01000271.1:602-910 GCF_002358725.1 Microbacterium sp. UBA3394 | reverse complement strand
GGTGCGCGGTCCAGAAGCGGACCTCCCCATGAATCGACAAGACGAGCCTCGAGTGCGGCCCCTACACGGTACAGACGGGCGTCCTCGCGAGCGGGCGCGAGGAACTGGATGCCGACGGGCAGGCCGTCCTCCGCCGCGAGGCCGGCCGGAATCGAGATCCCCGGCACGCCGGCGAGGTTCGCCGGGATCGTCGTGACGTCGTTCAGGTACATCTGCATCGGGTCGTCGAGCTTCTCGCCGAGGCGGAACGCCGTGGTGGGCGCGGTCGGGGTGGCGATGACGTCGACTCTCTCGAAGGCGGCGTCGAA
>NZ_DEPK01000271.1:0-212 GCF_002358725.1 Microbacterium sp. UBA3394 | reverse complement strand
GAGAGGGCGTAGGTGCCCAGGATGATCCGCCGCTTGACCTCGTCGCCGAACCCCGCGTCGCGCGTGGCGGCCATGACGTCTTCGACCGTCGCGCCCGCGCGAGGGCTCACGCGCATGCCGAAGCGCACGGAGTCGAACTTCGCGAGATTGCTCGATGCCTCGGCGGGCAGCACGAGATAGTAGGCGGCCACGCCGTATTCGAAGTGAGGAGC
>NZ_DEPK01000243.1:666-6326 GCF_002358725.1 Microbacterium sp. UBA3394 | reverse complement strand
GTGCCCGATGAGCCGCGACTCGACATCGAATCGCTGCCACAGGTTCAGCGACTTGCGGAAGGTCACCGTCTCCGACGACACGACGGCGTACCAGCCGTGCCGGCGCATCGCGCCGAGCAGCCCGGTGCGGGTGAGCAGGTCCCACCGCCCGAGGTCGAACAGCGAAAGGTACCTGCCGTTGTTCATGTGCTGCAGGATGTCGATGTCGGTCGGCAGGGTCGTCAGGCGGATGCGTCCGACCGCCGTCGGCGACATGGCCCCCTCGCGGCGCATGCGCCGGCGTGCGAGCAGGATCGTCAGCAGGGTGCGCCACCACACATTCACGAGCGCCGATGGTAGCGATTCACGACATCCCGCGCGATCCGGTTGTCGGAACGGCACAAATCCCTCGCGCGACGCCCATCCGGCTCTCGCGCGGCGAGCATCCGTTCCCGCGCCCGTCGCGCATCCGTTCCCGTGCTCGTCGCTCGGCGTTCACCGGCGGATTTCCGGCCGGGCGCGGCCGAGCGTAGAGTCACCGCATGGAAGCCGAACTGCAGACCGACATCGTCGTCCGTCCGGTCCGGGACGTGGATGCCGTCGACCTCGGTCGAGTGCACGCGACCTGCTGGCACGAGACCTATGACCACCTCATCAGCAAGGCCGCGCTGGAGAAGGTGTCGCCCCGACGCCTGGCCGAGCTCTGGACCCACTGGGCTGTGCAGGGCGACGACTTCCGGATGTTCGCCGCACTCGTCGAAGGCGTGATCGTCGGGTTCGCCGGATCCGGTCCCGCCCGCGACAAGGATGCCGTGCGCAACCGCGAGCTGTACTTCATCTACCTGCTCGACGCGTGGCACGGCACCGGCATCGGCCAGAAGCTCTTCGACGCGGTCGTGCCCGCCGACGAGGAGATCTACCTGTGGGTCGCCGAGGACAACCCGCGCGCTCACCGCTTCTACACCCGCAACGGCTTCTCGCTCGACGGCGCGACCCACACCGAGCCCTTCCTCGGTGAGACGCTGACCGAAGTGCGCTTCGTGCGCTGACCGGCGTGCTGCAGGCGTGGGCCCTCGAGGGCATCCCCGAGGTCTCACCCGGTGACGATCTGGTCGATCTGATCGCCAACGCGATCGCGCGCAGCACCCCGCTCGCCGACGGCGACATCGTCGTGGTGACCTCGAAGATCGTGTCCAAGGCCGAGGGCCGCATCCTGCATGCCGACGACCGCGAAGACGCCATCACCGAGCAGACCGTGCGACTGGTCGCCTCGCGCACGAGCCCGACCGGACACGTGACGCGCATCGTGGAGAATCCCCTCGGCATCGTGTCGGCCGCCGCCGGAGTGGATGCCTCCAACACCCCCGATGGCACGGTCCTGCTGCTGCCCGCGGACCCCGACGCCTCGGCCCGCGAGATCGCATCCGGCCTGCGAGAGCGCTGCGGGGCTCGCGTCGGCGTGCTCGTGACCGACACGCTCGGCCGCGCATGGCGCGAGGGTCAGACCGACCACGCGATCGGCGCCGCCGGCGTGCACGTGTTCGAAGACCTGCGCGGGCACACCGACACCGAGGGCCGGCCCCTCGTGGTGACGATGCCCTGCGTCGCCGACGAGATCGCGGGTGCCGCCGACCTCGTCAAGGGCAAGGCGGCGGGGCTGCCCGTCGCCGTCGTCCGCGGGCGTGCCGACCTCGTCGGCGACCTCGACCTGCCCGGCGCCCGCACGATCGTGCGCCCCGCCGAGCGCGACATGTTCCGGCAGGGCGCCGACGAGGCCTACGCCGAGGGGTACGCCGCCGGCCGCGCCGCGCGAGCCTGAGCGCGGCCCTCAGCTGCCGGGGATGAGGCGGAGGTCGCCGGCCGAGACGTCTCCCGAGATGCTGTGGGCGGCGTCAGGCGAGGTCTGCAGCCGGTTGGTCACCTCACCGGCAGACACGTCGACGTCGACGGCATAGACGTCGTCGGGGACGACCAGGCGGAGGGATCCGGCGCTCACCGACACCTGCAGGGCGTCGGGGGCGCTCCCGCCGAGTCGCGCGACGATCTCCCCGGCGCTGACGTCGAAGCGCCCGTCGGCCACGTCCGACACGTCGAGCTCGATCTTGCCGGCGCTCACGTCGGCGACGACGCCGTCGGCGGTGCCGCCGAGGTCGATCTCCCCGGCGCTGACGGACAGGTCGACCTCGCCCCAGTCGGCGTCCGCGACGATGCGTCCCGCGGCGAGGTCCAGCGCCGCATCCATTCCGGCCCCTTCGAGTCGCTCGGGCAGCACCAGCACGGCGCTGCCGTTGCCGCCGAAGAGCCACGGGATGCCGAAGAACTCGTCCGGGGTCGAGACGGCGAGGCGGTCGCCGTCGCGCTCGAGCCGCCATTGGTCGGCGGCGGCCGCGCGCGACACGTCGAGGCGCGCCTCGTCGACGTCGGCGAACTCGACGCGCAGCTCGGCGGCGGTGACGTCGACGTCGAGGGTGCGCACGCCGACCGCGTCCGCGGTGTGCGATGCATCGTCCACCATCGCCGCTCCGACGGCGCGGAACGACGTCGCGACCAGCGCCCCGACGATCACGACCACACCGAACGCGATCGTGAGGATCGCGATGACGGTCGACGACGCGCGCGTGCGCGACGGCGGCGCGGTCGGCGCAGGCGCGGACGGCGGCTGCTGGGGCGGAGGGGTGAGGGTGTCGGTCATGACGGTTCTCCTGTCTGCGTGGCGCCGGTGACGGGGCCGCCGTGCTCGAGGTGGGCGAGCACGGCCAGGACGCGCCGGTTCCCCGATTCGTCCTGTTCGAGGTCGAGCTTCTGGAAGACGGCGGTGATGTGCTTCTCGACGCTGCCCTCGCTGACGAAGAGGGTGCGCGCGATCGCGTGATTGGACTTCCCCTCCGCGATGAGGGCGAGAACGCTCGCCTCCCGGTCGGTGAGGCGGCTCATCCGGTCGTCGAGGGCGCGGCGCGACAGCAGCTGCGCGACGACCTCGGGGTCGAGGATGGTGCCGCCGGCACCGATCCGCTCGACGCTCTCGACGAACTCGCCCACGTCGGCGACGCGGTCCTTCAGGAGGTAGCCAAGGGCTCCTCCCTTGCCGGCGATGAGGTCGCTGGCGTAGCGCTCCTCGACGTACTGCGAGAGCACGAGCACCGGCAGCTGCGGGTCGGCGGCGCGCAGCCGCAGGGCGGCGCGGATGCCCTCGTCGGTCCGCGTCGGCGGCAGCCGCACGTCGAGGATGCACAGGTCGGGCGAGACCTCGACGACGGTGTCGTCGAGCCGCGTCGCGTCGGGAAGGGCGGCGACCACCTCGTGGCCGGCGTCGGCGAGCAGGCGCACCAGGCCCTCCCGCAGCAGTGCGGAGTCTTCGCAGATCAGGATGCGCATGGCACCGTCACCTCCACCGTCGTCGGGCCCCCGCCGGGACTGTCGAGGCGGAACGTGCCGCCGACGCCGAGCACGCGATTGGCGATGCCGTCGAGTCCGCCGCCGGCGACGACGCGGGCACCGCCCACGCCGTTGTCCTCGATGCGGGCCCAGAGCGTGCCCTCCTCGCGCAGCCGCACGAGCACGCGCGCTTCGGTCCCCCGAGAGTGCTTGGCGGCGTTGGTGAGCGACTCGGCGATGACGAAGTACACCGCGGCCTCGGCGGCCGGACCGCACCGGCCGGGAACGCGCACGTCGAGTGTGACCGGCACCGGCGAGCGGGCGGCGAGCGCCGACAGGGCGGCGTCGAGTCCGCGGTCGTCGAGGACCGAGGTGTGGATGCCGCGGGCGAGCTGACGCAGCTCGGTGATCGCGGCCTTCGTCGAGGTGTGCGCCTCGGCGATCAGCTCCTTGGCGGCCTGCGGGTCGACGTCGACCTTCTGCTGGGCGAGGCCCAGCGTCATCCCGACCGAGACCAGTCTCGGCTGCACGCCGTCGTGGAGATCGCGCTCGATCCGGGTGCGCTCGACCTCGGCCGATCGCACCGCGCCGGCACGCTGCTCCTGGGAGAGTCGCGCTTCGTGGGCGAGCTGCGCTTCCCGGGAGGGAACGAGGATCGCCCGGCCGAGCACCCCGTGCAGGATGGCGAGTCCCACGAGGGCGGCGGATGCGGCGAGCGCCCCGACGATGCCCACGGGCACGGCGAGGGCCGACCCCACGTCGAGTCCGATGCCGAACAGACGCACGGTCTCGCCCGCGTACAGCGGTGCGAAGGCGCCGGCGATGCCCGCGATGACGGCCGTGAGGAGCGGGACGACGAGGAGCCCGAGGACCGTCGAGACCGCGATGCTGGCGATGCCGCGCCACACGATCGGGTCGGTGAACTGCGCCCAGACCATGCGGAGGAACCCGCCGAATCCGGGGCGCGAAGAGCGGCGGACGCGGACCGGTGGCAGCTCCAGGCCGTAGAGGCCGTCGACGCGGGCGTACTCGAGCCACGCGGTGGCGTACATCGCGTAGACGAGCACATAGAGCAGCAGCAGGCCGACGCCGAGAAGGGGCACGAGGCCCAGTCCGACCCCCAGCAGGGTGAACAGCACGGTGAAGACGGCGGGACCGATCACGCCGAGCGCGGCGAGCTGCGCGAGCGATCCGGCGATCATCGCCGGTGCGGCCGGCCGGCGTCCGGGTGGGGAGTCGGGAGTGGTCATGTCGACAACGGTACGACCGGCCCCCGGCGACGCGCGCCCGAGGGATCCGGAGATCCGACCGGGGGTTATCCCCCGTTCGCGGCTCCGCTCAGCGGCCCGACACCGACCCGAACAGGCGCGCGATGGGCGCCAGCACGAGCGGGCGTGCGGCGACCCAGGCGGCGGCGATCACCACGAGCGAGGCGGCGAAGATCCAGAACCCGGTCCAGTTGTCGGCGTAGGCGTTCGGATCGGCCGAGCCCTGCGCGGCGTACATGTGGTTGAGGTTTCGCAGCGCCCCGGTGGCGAAGACGAGCACGACGTGCACGAAGATGAACGCCACGAAGAAGATCATCACCGGGAAGTGCACCGCGCGCGCCCACTCCACCGGATACACCCGGTTGAGCGTCTTGGCGTTCTTCGGCCACACCCCCGACATGCGCACGCCCGTGGCGATCGCCAGCGGTGCCGCGATGAAGACGACGCTGAAGTACGCCAGCTGCTGCAGGCTGTTGTAGTTCACCCACCCGTTCTCGGTGGGCCAGTCGAGCGTGAGGTACTGGATGCCGGCCGACAGCGCGTTGGGGAAGACGTCCCACGAGGTCGGGACGATCCGCATCCACTGACCCGTCACGAACAGCAGCACCACGAAAACGATGCCGTTGGCGATCCAGAGGATGTCGAGCGCCTGGTGGAACCACAGGTTCAGGCTGATCTTGCGCTTGCGGTTCTTTCGCGGGGACCAGAACGCCGTCGGCCGCTTCTCGGTGCGCACGCGCAACCCGGTGCGGATGATCAGCAGGATGAAGAACGTGTTGAGGAAGTGCTGCCATCCGAGCCACGCGGCCAGACCCACCGGCGCCCCCTCCGGCAGGTGGTACTCGCCCGGGAACGCGGTGAGGAACGCCTGCAGCGGCTCGGTGCTCGCGAGCCACCGCATCGCCAGCACGAGCATCGCGGCCGCGTAGACCACGGCGATGCCGCCGACGACCACCGCCCCGATCCACTGCAGGGGCGTGAAGGGACCCATGCGACGGGGCTCGGATGCGGGCGGCGCCGTCCGCGGCGCCCGCCCGT
>NZ_DEPK01000243.1:0-283 GCF_002358725.1 Microbacterium sp. UBA3394 | reverse complement strand
GGCCGGCGTTTCGGGTGCACCTCCGGGTCTCGGCGTGGCATCCGTCTCGGGCGACACCGCGGCGGGGGCCGGCCGGACGGATGCCGGGGGCCACGGCTCCCCACCCCGAACCCGCGGCAGCCCGCGGCGGACAGCCCCGCCACCCGCCGCCTCCCCCTGTTCCGCAGTCGGGCTACCCCGGTCCGCAGTCGGGCTACCCCGTTCCGCAGTCACATTCTGTGGGTCAAGCGCGCCCACACCCGCAGTTTCTGACTGCGGAGCGGCAGGCGCGGCGCCGGGCTGC